>RFUP01000126.1 GCA_009922885.1 Paracoccaceae bacterium | reverse complement strand
CGGGTGATTTCCGCGCCTTTCCAGCCGTTGAGGAGGAGAGACCAGAGGCGGGCTTCATCGTGGTTGCGCTTGCCGTTGCGGTCTTCGGGGCCGTCATAGATCGGCGGTGTGGGGTGGGCGGCGAGGATCTGGACCGGGCCGAGCGGAGTTTCGACGGGCACGACCCAGTGGCCCACGGAAGAAAGGCGCTGGATGGCCCATGCTTCTGCAGAGGGGAAAACCTTGCCTCTGGTTTCGGGGCGGAGGGCATCCGGCAGATCTCGCCAGAGGATTTCGGTGAAGTCTTGGGCATGGGCTGCTGCGATGGGGAAGCGGGAAAGCAGCGCCATGCCGCTCTGGCCTGCGAAGCGCCGATAGCCTTGGGCATCGCGCGGGGAGCTGCGCGTGCCGTCGCCATCGAGATCGGTGCCAGTTGGCACGCCGGAGTTCGGGGGAAGGGCGAAGTGATAAGGAAAGGGCGTATCGAGGCCGGAGTTGAAGGCGGTGAGGGCCTCAAGGCGGGCATCATAGTCGATCCCGATAAGCAGCAGGATATCTGGCTTGGCGGTGTTCAGGATGGCGCGTGTGGCGGTGATCGCAGGGGTGTCGCGGCGGATGTCGCGCAGGAGAAGACCGGGGGCTTTGCGGGAGAGGCCGGAGGCCCAGACGGCCACGCGGAAAGGATCGGCTGTTGCGGCTCCGGCCAGAAGCGCGAAGGCCGTGAGAAACGCGATTACATCGAGGTAACGGGGACGACGCCTTCTTCGGTTTCGGCGCGGGCATAGGCGCGGCGACGCTTCGATTCGATCATCTGGCAGATCCGCGTCATGGCAAGGCCGCGGGTGACAAGCATAGCGGGGAAGAAGGCCCATAGCGTTATCGTCCAGATCATGGTCTGCGGGTTTTGCAGCGCGCTGGTGTTGATGAGACCACCGGCGGCCTTGGCGAAGGCCGGGATCAGGAATGGCAGCAAGAAGCCTAAGGAATAGTTAAGACGCGCATCGCGATTGAGGCGGGTGACCACATCGCCGCCAGCAGTGGGGTCGAACAAAGGCAGGTTGAGCCAGACGTTGAACGCGCCGTTCGAGGCGGGCCAGCCCAGAACGCGGATCAGGATGACGAATGCGAGGATCATCACCAGCGAGACGCCGTAGGCGAGACCAGCGGTGATGCGGACGCTCTGATAGAAGCTGTCGGGCGCGTCGAAGGGGACGGCAAGGGTCATCAGGCGGACGGGCGAGAAGGGGAAATCCAAAAGCCGCGCGACCATTGCACCCAAGGACGAGGAGACGCGGGCGAGGTTGCCGCCGCTGCCGCTGACGATCAGCGACGCCATGATGACGGCCAGCATCAGGAAGAGGAAACGCAGGCGGTTGAAGGGCGGGGCATACCGGAATTCGATCACGCTGGGATAGGCAGAGGAATATTCGGCAAAGACGAAAGCGGAGCCCAAGAGGGCGAGGAGCATGACGATTTGCGTCGTGTCCGCGGAGGCGTGGGGCACAAGAAGTGCCGGAGTAACCAACAAAATGGCTACGAGTAACGCGCGCACGAAGGCGCTGGCGATGCGTCCGATCACTGCTCTTTCCCTTCAAACTGGCCGAGCACGATACGATGCCGTGCTTCTGTTCCACTTTGATCCCGCCGAGTTTGACGGTGTGCCTCATTCTTGCCCAATTTCTGCCTTCTTTCGCTAAAGTCCTCAAGGGGCAGGTTTTATAGATAGCAACTTTCGGGCGATTTCGTGGAGGGAGTGGTGCGGGATTGCATCATTCGAAGTGCGAAAAATTGGCAGAAAATCTGCCTTATATTACCCCTAGTGGATATATCCGTTCGGATACAAAATGGGCCACTCCGGCGTTTACACGTGGAATGGCCCATTCAAATCATGGTCGAAACCCGGTGTGCGGGATTCGTGTTTTCAGATCAGACCCACGGACGGGCGGCTGCTGCCTTGGCTTCGAAAGCGTCGATCGCGGTGCCTTTTTCCATGGTCAGGCCGATGTCATCGAGGCCGTTCAGAAGGCAATGCTTCTTGAAGGGGTCGATCTCGAAGGAGAATCTTGGGGCAGAACGATGGGCAGAATGCCGTTCTTGAAGCAGTTGTTGTAGAAGATGTCCGCGAAGGAGGTGGAGATCACCGAGCGGATGCCGAAGTCGAGGAGTGCCCACGGTGCGTGCTCGCGCGAGGAGCCGCAGCCGAAGTTGTCGCCCGCGACGAGGATTTGCGCCTCGCGGTATTGCGGCTTGTTCAGCACGAAATCGGGGATCTCCTTGCCTTCACGGTCGAAGCGCATCTCGTCGAACAGGTTCTTGCCGAGGCCCGAACGCTGGATCGTTTTCAGGAATTGCTTCGGGATGATCATGTCCGTGTCGATGTTGACGAGGGGCATGGGGGCGGCGATGCCGCTGAGTTTTTCGAACTTATCCATTACATCATCTCCCGAACGTCGGTGAGGTGGCCAGTGATCGCCGCAGCGGCGGCCATGGCGGGGGACACGAGATGCGTGCGGCCCTTGTAGCCTTGGCGGCCTTCGAAGTTGCGGTTCGAGGTGGAGGCGCAGCGTTCGCCGGGGGCGAGCTGGTCGGGGTTCATGGCGAGGCACATGGAGCAGCCTGCGAGACGCCATTCGAAGCCTGCATCCTTGAAGATCTGGGCGAGGCCCTCTTCTTCGGCTTGCTTGCGCACGAGGCCCGAACCGGGAACGACCATGGCGCGCATGCCGTCCTTGATCTTCTTGCCCTTCACGATGTCTGCAGCGGCGCGCAGGTCTTCGATGCGGCCGTTGGTGCAGGAGCCGATGAACACGGTGTCGATCTTGATGTCCGTGAGCTTCTGGCCGGGGGTGAGGCCCATGTAATCGATGGAGCGCTTGGCCGCTTCAACCTTGCCGCCCTTGAAGTCTTCGGGGTGCGGAACGGTTGCGGTGATCGGCAGCACGTCTTCGGGCGAAGTGCCCCAAGTGACGACGGGCTGGATCTCTTCGCCTTTGAGGGTGATGACCTTGTCCCAATGCGCGTCATCGTCGGAGAAGAGGGTTTTCCACCATGCGAGGGCGGCCTCGAACTGGTCGCCTTTGGGCGCGTGCGGGCGGCCTTTGACGTATTCGTAGGTTTTCTCGTCGGGCGCGATGAGGCCAGCACGGGCGCCGCCTTCGATGGCCATGTTGCAGACCGTCATGCGGCCTTCCATCGAGAGATCGCGGATCGCTTCGCCGCAATATTCGATGACGTAGCCCGTGCCGCCAGCGGTGCCGGTGGCGCCGATCACGGCGAGGGTGATGTCTTTGGCGGTGACGCCCGGCTTCAGCTTGCCGGTGATCTCCACTTTCATGTTCTTCGACTTCTTCTGGATCAGCGTTTGCGTGGCCAGAACGTGCTCGACTTCGGAAGTGCCGATGCCGTGGGCGAGGGCACCGAAGGCGCCGTGAGTGGCGGTGTGGCTATCGCCGCAGACGACGGTCATGCCCGGAAGGGTCCAACCCTGCTCGGGGCCGACGATGTGCACGATGCCTTGGCGGATGTCGGAGACCGGGTAGTAGTGGATGCCGAAATCCTTCGCGTTCTTGTCGAGCGCGGCCACCTGAATGCGGCTGTCTTCGGTCATCTGCTCGGGGTTCTCGCGGCCATGGGTGGTGGGCACGTTGTGATCGGGAACCGCGATGGTTTTTTCCGGTGCGCGCACTTTGCGGCCCGTCATGCGGAGGCCTTCGAAGGCCTGCGGCGAGGTCACTTCGTGGACGAGGTGACGGTCGATGTAGAGAAGGCAGGTGCCATCTTCGGATTCATGGGCTACGTGGGCATCCCAGATTTTGTCGTAGAGCGTCTTGGGGGACATGGGTCCTCTCCGGTGGTTGTGAATGGAATGGCAGATGGGTGCGCGAAAGCGCGCGCTGTGAGATCACAGGCGGGCTAGAATCGTGTGGGTAGCGCCAAAAAACCGCCAGGGCAGGCGCGACCGGTCCGAGATGTCGAAAACCATATGCATGGCGCGGAAATATACGGGCAGACCGAGTCTCGCAAGTGTGGCGTTGCCGTTGAGGCGGGAAGGTTGCCAGAAAACGTGTGGGAGGCTAATTTGATCAAAATTGGAGGCGCGCCATGGATGCAGAATTTCAATCGTGGATCCAAAGCTTCACGACCCTTTGGGCGGCTCTGAGCCAATTCCTGACCACACTCACCTATCCGTCGCGTCTCGCGCAGATCGGGGTCGTGGTGGTGGTGGTGGCTTTTGCGTGGCTGCTTGGAAAGCGGAGCGCGCGGCGGATGGACGGCTGGATGCGCGAGCTGGAAGGGCGACCGAAGTGGCAGTTGCGCACTCTGGTTGTCCTGCGGCGGCGCTTGCCGTTAATCTGGATGGTGGCGCTGTTGTGGGTCGCGGTGGCGGTGTTTGCGGCGCTCTACCAGTTCCCGTCACGCCGCTATCTGATCGTGCTGGCCGCGACGATTGCCACGGCTTGGCTTGGCATCCGCCTCGCAGCGCAACTGGTGCGGAACCGTTTTCTGCGGCAAGTGGTGATCTGGGGCCTCTCGGCTTGGGCGACGCTCTATTACCTCGGTTTTCTCGACGAGACCGTGGCTTTCCTCGATGGGCTGGCGATTGAGTTCGGGGAGTTCCGGCTCTCGCTTTTGGGCATCATCAAGGCGCTGATCGTTACGGGTGTGTTGCTGACGATGGCGCGGATCGTCTCGACATCTTCCGCGGTGCGAATCCGCAAGAACGAGGATATCAGCCCCACAATGCGCGAGCTTTCGGTGAAGGTGATGCAGGTGGTGCTGTATGGCGCGGCCTTCTTCATCGGCTTGAAGGCGGTGGGCTTCGATCTGACGGGGCTGGCGGTGCTATCCGGGGCCATTGGTGTGGGCCTTGGTTTCGGTTTGCAGAAGGTGGTTTCTAACCTCGTTTCAGGGGTGATCATCCTTCTCGACAAGTCGATCAAACCCGGTGACGTGATTTCCTTGGGTGAGACCTTCGGATGGATCGAAGCGCTGGGTGCGCGGTATGTTTCGGTGGTGACGCGGGACGGCAAGGAATACCTCATTCCGAACGAAGACCTGATCACCGGTCAGGTGGTGAACTGGTCGCATTCGAACGAATTTGTGCGGGTCGATCTGTTTTTCGGCTGTGCCTACATGGACGATCCGCATCTGGTGCGGAAGGTGGCGGTGGAGGCAGCCTATAAGGTGGATCGCGTGCTGCGCTCGCATCCGGCGGTGTGCCACATCACGGGGTTCGGGGATTCGAGCGTGGATTACATTCTGCGCTTCTGGATCAGAGACCCGGTGGAGGGGCTGACCAATGTGAAGGGGAATGTGTATCTCTCGCTGTGGGACGCGTTCAGGGAAAACAACATTTCCATCCCCTTCCCGCAGCGCGAAGTGCGTGTTTTGAACGAAAAGCTGGCAATTCAGACCGAATGAGCCCTTGACGATGGCTGTGCGCTGGCGCAGAGGCGTGTTTCATTGAAAAGTTTCGCCTGTGCTGCTACGTTGCAGCCAGACCCGGCGTCGGGGAGAAACGGCGCGCAACCCCTGGAGGACGATGTCCTGTCTCTGCAAACTGCCGCGGCCAGTACTGCCGCAAACACCGGGAGCCTCGTGCACGCGATGACCTCTCCCACTGAAAAGGACATTTCGAGCGAAGAGCTCTTGGTCGCTGTCCTGAACTCCCTTGATGACGACAAGGCCGAGGATATCGTGCAGATCGATCTGCGCGGCAAATCTTCTATTGGCGATTACATGGTGATCTGCTCGGGCCGTTCCTCGCGCCAGGTGGGTGCGATTGCGGAAAAGCTGATGGACCGCTTGAAGCAGGCTTATGGCCGCTTGAGCCGCATCGAAGGCAAGGAAACCGGCGACTGGGTGTTGATCGACACCGGGGATGTGGTGGTGCATGTGTTCCGCCCGGAAGTCCGCGAGTTCTACCAGCTCGAAAAGATGTGGATGCCGTCTGCGGCCGATGCGGCAAGCGCGGATCCGGCGAAAGCCTGATGCGGCTGCATCTATGCGTGGTCGGGCGGTTGAACGCCCGCACACCGGAAGCCAGCCTGATCGACGATTACATCACACGTGCCGACCGGACGGGCCGGGCCTTGGGCCTCGGCCCGGTTTCGATTAGCGAGGTTGAAGCGAAAAAGGGCGGCATGGCCGCGGAGGCCGATCTCTTGCGCCGCGCCATTCCGAGTGGGGCAGTTGTGGTGACGCTGGATGAGCGTGGGGCGCTTCTGACCTCGCCGGAGTTTTCCGAGAAACTGGCGGGCTGGCGCGATAACGGGCGGCAGGATTTGGCCTTCGTGATCGGCGGGGCGGACGGGATTGATCCGGGCCTGCGCGCCGAAGCGGATTTCTCGATCTCTTTCGGCAAGATGGTCTGGCCGCATATGATGGTGCGGGTGATGCTGACTGAGCAGATCTATCGCGCGGCGTCGATCCTTGCAGGCGCGCCGTATCACCGCGCCTGAGGGTGGTTCCTTCTTAGCGCGATACCGCTTAGAAGGGCGCAAACCGGTGCCGGAGACTTTGCCATGACTGCCCCCAAACCTGTTGTTCTGTGTATTCTTGATGGTTGGGGACATCGCGAGGATCGTGCGGCGAATGCGCCGGCGCTGGCCCATACACCGACTTTTGACAGCATCATGGAAAGCTGCCCGC
>RFUP01000125.1 GCA_009922885.1 Paracoccaceae bacterium | reverse complement strand
TCTTCCTCCTCGCGGGGGCCCTTCTCTGTGGCCCCGCTTTGGCCAATGCCCCAGATGCCTCGCTTCGCCCCGAAGCCCGCGTTACCGTCTCTTCCAAATCCGCGTCATTCGAGGCTTGGATCGAGGGCTACAAGGCCCGCGCCCAGAAGCAGGGTGTCTCGCGCGGGGTGCTTGATCAGGCCTTTCGCGGCGTTTCCTACAATGCGGAAGTCATCGGAAAAGACCGTAACCAATCGGAATTCAAACGGGAAATCTGGGATTATCTCGATTCCGCCGCCTCTCCGATCCGCGTGAAGAATGGTCAGGCCGCGTTGCGCCAACACGCGCGGACCCTGCAAGGGATCGAGGCGAAATTCGGCGTCGAGAAGGAAGTCGTGGTGGCCGTCTGGGGCATGGAAAGCACCTATGGCGAGCGGCGCGGCACTTTCAACGTGATCGAGGCGTTGGCCTCTCTGGCCTATGACGGGCGGCGTGGCGCGTTTTTTGAGAAGCAACTCACAGCCGCGCTGCAAATCCTGCAATCGGGCGATATTCCGGCGGCGAAGATGATGGGATCATGGGCCGGGGCGATGGGTCATACCCAGTTCATCCCGACCTCCTACCTCGCTTATGCAGTTGATTTCACGGGCGACGGACGGCGCGATATCTGGTCGGACGATCCCGCCGATGCGCTCGCCTCAACCGCCGCTTATCTCGCCCGCCATGGCTGGAAGAAAGGGCAGCCGTGGGGCGTCGAGGTGCGTTTGCCCAAAGGGTTCAAGTCCGGCAACGCGTCGAAGAAGATCAAGAAATCACCCGCCGAGTGGGCCAAGATGGGCGTCGTCGGCTTGAACGGGCGGGCGGTGAAGAACTACGGCGCGGCTTCGGTTTTTCTGCCTGCGGGCATGAACGGGCCGGCTTTCCTGATCTTTGATAATTTCAAAGTGATATCGAGATACAATAATGCCGATGCCTATGTGATGGGTATTGGCCATCTTTCCGACAGGTTGGCAGGTGGGCCAGAGATTCAAGCCCCTTGGCCGCGCGGCTATGCGCCTTTGTCCTTCGAGGAAAAGATGGAATTGCAGCGCCGTCTGATCGCGGCGGGCTATGGGTTGGAGAAGGTCGACGGGATCATCGGCCCAAACACCATTGCCGCAATCCAAGCCTACCAGCAATCCCGTGGCGCCACGCCAGATGGTCTGCCCTCGCAAGACACCCTTCGCCTGATGCGGAGCCGTTAAGCACTTCAGAGATCGCGAACAAAAAGGGCGGGGATTTCCCCGCCCACCTTCAGAAGTCCACGCCGCGCTGGGCCTTGATCCCGGCTTTGAACGGGTGCTTCTGCTCTTCGATCACGCTCACCAGATCGGCATAATCGCAGATCGCTTGCGGCGCGTCGCGCCCCGTGAGGATTGCCCCCGTCTTCGGGTCGCGGCCCTCCAGCGCGGCAATCACCGCTTCCGGCGTGATATAATCGTAGCGCAGCGCGATGTTGATCTCGTCAAGGATCACCAGATCGTATTTGCCCGAGGCCAGCATCTCTGCCGCTTTCGCCAAGGCAATCTCCGCCGCCTTGATATCACGCTCACGGTCCTGCGTTTCCCAAGTGAAGCCTTCGCCCATCGTGTACCAATCCACGCCGCCAAGCTTCTGGAAGAACTGCCGCTCACCGGTGATCCAAGTGCCCTTGATGAACTGCACCACGCCCACGGTCTGCTTCCAGCCAATCGCGCGGATGGCTACCCCGAAGGCGGAAGAGGATTTCCCCTTCCCGTTCCCGGTATGAACCAGCACGAGGCCCTTTTCGGGGTCTTTCAACTCCGAAACGCGCTCACGATGCTCTTTCTGCACCTTTTGCATCTCGGCTTTATGGGCCGTATTCTTGTCTGTCATCTGGTCACTCGATTTCGGGGTTCAGAACCGCTTCAACATCCGTTGTAGCTTGGCCATGCCGCCAATCCAGCGGTCATAGTTGTCAACCTTGGCCTTCATGTAACCCGCAACAACCTCATGCGGCAGCACGAGGAAGCGTTCGTCACGGACCGCATCGAGCGCCGCTTTAGCCACAACATCCGCGGGCAGAATGCCATCCGCCAAAGCAGGATTGGTATCTGTTGCCCCCGCCACCATCGGCGTATCCACACCTTGCGGGCAAAGAACCGAAACGCGGATGCCATCGTCCTTATGGCCAAAGGCCAACGCTTCGGCAAAGCCCACAGCCGCGTGTTTCGTCGTGCCATACACGGCCGAACCCACCTGATTAAGCAGACCCGCCGCCGAAGCCGTATGCAGGAAATAGCCGCCGCCGCGCGCTTTCATGCGCGGAATGAGAAAGCGCGCCGCATGCACATGCGACATCACATTCACTGCCCACGCCTTGTCCCAATCCGCTGTCGTGGCAAAGGCGATATTGTCGAAACTGGCGTCCTTGCCTGTAAGAATACCCGCGTTCGAGCACATCAGGTCAATCGGGCCGATCTCGTCTTCTACCCGCGCCAGCATCGCTTCAACTTGGGCTTGATCGCCCACATCGCAGGCCATCGCAACACCGCCCACCATGCGCGCGGTCTCTTCCGCCCCATCAAGGCGCAAGTCCACCGCAACGATCCGCGCTGCACCCGCCTCTTTCAACGCGACACAAAGCGCACGACCGATGCCTTGCGCGGCACCGGTCACTACGGCGGTTATGCCCTCAAGCCTCATTGTGGCGTCAGCCCGCGAAGCCGCTCGGAGCGCCGGCGCAGCAGCTCAACAACTGTCAGAAGCGCGATGGAGATGATCACGAGGATCGTTGCCACGGCGAGGATCGAGGGCGAAATCTGCTCGCGGATCCCGTTCCACATCTGGCGCGGAATGGTTTGCTGTTCATGCGAACCGATAAACAGAACCACCACCACTTCGTCGAACGAGGTGACGAAAGCGAAAAGCGCGCCCGATACCACACCCGGCGTGATGAGCGGCAGTTGCACCTTGAAGAAGGTCCGCACGGGGCCTGCACCAAGGTTCGCCGCCGCACGGCTCAGCGATTTGTCGAACGACGTCAGCGTTGCCGTCACGGTGATGATCACGAAAGGAATACCCAGCGTGGCATGCGCCAAGATCACCCCGAGATAGGTCGAGGTGAGGCGCGCACAGCCGCCTTCCGGTGCCAGCGGCCCCAAAACCGAGCAAGGGTTCGAGTAGAAGAAGAAGAGGCCCGTCGCAGTAATGATCACCGGCACGATCATCGGCGACAAAAGGATCGCGGTGATCAGCTTGCGATAGGGCATCTCGGGGCGCGAAAGCCCCAACGCGGCCAGCGTGCCCAGCGACGTGGCCAGCAGCGTCGACCAGAAGCCCACAATCGCCGAGTTCTTCGCCGCGCGGATCCACTGCGCGTTGTTCCACATGTCAGACCACCACGTGCCATCCCGCACCATATCAGGGGCCTGCATCCCGTGGGTCAGCAGGTTGTCATACCAACGCAGCGAATAACCTTCAGGGTCGAACGAAAGCATCTTCTCCGTGAAGGTGAAGTAAGGCTCCGCGTTGAACGACAGCGGGATCACGATCAGGATCGGTGCGATCAGGAACAGGAAGATCCCGGCGCAGATCAAGAGGTAGGTCTTGTGCCAGACCCGTTCCAGCGGCGAGGCGTAAATCGGAAGAGCCATGGCTTACCCCAGCTTCATGTTGTCAATGCCCACGAGGCGGTCATACACCCAGTAGAGCGCCAGAACCGCACCCAGAAGCATCGCGGCCAATGCAGCGGCGAGCGACCAGTTGAGCGAATCCTGCATGTGGAAAGCGATCTGGTTCGAGATCAGCGTGCCCGTAGCACCACCCACCAAGGCTGGGGTGATGTAATAGCCAACCGCGAGGATGAACACGAGGATCCCACCCGCACCGATCCCCGGCACGGTCTGCGGCACGTAGATGCGGCGGAACGTGGTCCAGCTCGTCGCACCAAGGCTGCGGGCCGCACGGGTATAGCTCACGGGGATCGTTTTCATCACCGAGTAGAGCGGCAGGATCATGAACGGCAGCAGGATATGCGTCATCGCAATGATCGTGCCCGCTTGGTTATACATCAGCGCGAAGCGGTTCTCGTCCGAGATAATCCCCAAGCCCACCAGCGTATTGTTCAGAATGCCCTGTTCTTGCAAAAGCACCATCCAGCTGGTGGTCCGCACCAGCAGCGAAGTCCAGAACGGCAAGAGGACGAGGATCATCAGAAGGCTGGATTTGCGCATCGGCAGGCTCGCCAGAAGATGCGCCACCGGATAGCCCAAGAGGAGGCAGAGGAAGGTCACGACGGCCGAAAGCGCCAGCGTGCGCCCGAAGAGTTTCAGGTAGACTTGCAGGTCTTCCGGCGCCTTTTCGAATACACCCTTGGCGCTCAGCTTGCGGTCCATCGCGGCCTGATAGAACGAGGTCGTGAGTTTAGCCGACGCATTGCGCATCGCCGCCCAGACGATCGGCTCACCCCATTTCGGGTCCATCGCAACCACAGACTCTTTGAACGGCGCCTCCAGCTTCTTCGCTTTCCGGCCAGCGGATGTGAAGAGCGAGCGCGTGCCCGAAACGTCATAGTTGATGCGCGTTGCAACAGAGCCGATCGTGCGCTCTGCTGCCGCATTGGTCAGGTCGGCGGCCAGCGCAGCGAAAGCGGCTTCATCAGGCTCCGTGCCTTCCGGGTTCGCTTCGAACCACGCCACCAGTTGCGGCATGTTCGCCGAGAATGCGTCGTTGGTCACCGAACGGCTCAACATCTGGCCAATCGGCACCACGAAGGTAATCACCACAAAAGCCAGTAGCGGAAGAACCAGCCAGAACGCGCGGCGCCGTGCCACTGCCGAAGCGCGCTGAAGCGCCGCCTTCAGGGGCTTTCCATCTGCCGTGCGTAGGATTGTATCGCTCATTCCGCTCCCCGTTCTTGGTCTTTATTCAGGAATGATAAAGAGGGCGGCACCCGCAAGGGATGCCGCCCTTCAAATGGCTTACTTCAGCAGCCAAGCGTTGAACTTCTCCGAGAGCTCGACGTCACGGTCGGCCCAGAATTCGAAGTCGTTCGTCAGCGCGTTCTTCAGAGCTTCCGGCGAGGTCGGCATGTGCGGACCCATTTCGGTCTTGCCGTCCTGATAGAGGCCCACCAGCGGAGCCGACGACTTACGCGACGGACCGTAGGAGATGTACTTCGCCTGGTCTGCAAGCGCCTGCGCCGAGGTGGCGTATGCGATGTATTCCATTGCGAGGTCTTTGTTCGGCGCGCCCTTCGGGATCACGAAGAGGTCGAAGTCCATGATCTGGCCGTCCCACAGGATGGTGAACGGCTTGTTCTCTGCAACAGCGGCGTTGAAGATACGGCCGTTGTAGGCGGTCGACATCACGACTTCGCCGTCTGCGAGCAGTTGCGGCGGCTGTGCGCCAGCTTCCCACCAGACAACGTCAGCCTTGATGGTGTCGAGCTTGGCGAATGCGCGGTCAACACCTTCCGGGGTCGAGAGCGTTGCGTAAACTTCCGAAGCCGGAACGCCGTCCGCCATCAGAGCCATTTCGAGGTTCGCTTTTGCGCCCTTGCGGAGGCCACGCTTGCCGGGGATCTTCGCGGTGTCGAAGAAGTCAGCGATCGAAGCTGCGCCCGAAACCTTGGTGTTGTCATAGGCAACAACGGTCGACCACACGATGTTCGCAACAGCGCATTCCGAAACCAGAGCGCCTGCAACGAAGTCTTCGGTTGCCGGGGTGCCGTCAGCGCCAGCCGGCAGAGCGGCGTGGTCGATGACTTCCAGCTTGCCTTCGTCGCAAAGACGAACAGCGTCCGAAAGTTCCACGTCAGCCACGTCAACAGTCACGTTGTTGGCTTCGACCTGAGCAGCGATCGGGGTTGCCGGGTTGTCAGCGGCAACCATGTTCACCGTCACGCCTTTGGAAGCCGCGAAAGGCTTGTTGTAGGCTTCGACCTGGCTGGTCTCGTAAGCGCCACCCCAGGACATCACGGTGAGTTCAGCGGCCTGAGCGGCATAGGCGGCGCTGGTCAGAGCGGTCGCCAGAAGAACGGTCTTCAGTTTCATTTCATATCTCCCAACCCGTCTGGTCACTTTCAAGGTCAGGCCGCGGGCTTCGACCTGCCTCTTTTCCTGCCCCGCACCCCTTAATGCAGGGCAAAACCTGTTAGGCGTCGAGCGCCCGGCAATCCTGCGGCAGCCAACCGATTTCAATCTCGGCTCCCGGCTGCAAGCGAACAGCGTCCGGCGCATTCCGCGTCTTGATGATGAAATCGTCATTTCCAGCCACCGACAAGCGGGTACGGAAAATATCGCCCATGTAGATGAACTCGCGCACGGTCGCCTTGAGCGTATGTGCCCCCGGCTGCAAACGTGCCTTGTTCATTTCCACGCGCTCCGGGCGGATCGAAACGCGGGTGCGTTCGCCCACCTTCGTCACGTTGACAGGGCGCGCGTCGATCAACTCGCCATCGTCAAGTTTCACCACGCATTTATCGGCGGAAATCTCGGTCACCACGCCTTCCAGCGTGTTGTTCTCACCAATGAACTGAGCCACGAAGCTGTTCTTCGGTGCTTCATAAAGCTCCGCAGGCGGCGCGAGTTGCTGGATCACACCGTCGTTGAACACAGCCACGCGGTCCGACATGGTCAGCGCTTCGGTCTGGTCGTGGGTCACGTAAACCACGGT
>RFUP01000124.1 GCA_009922885.1 Paracoccaceae bacterium | reverse complement strand
ATGTCGATGAAGTCGATCACGATGAGACCAGCAAGGTCGCGCAAACGAAGCTGACGTGCGATTTCTTCCGCAGCTTCGACGTTTGTCTTGAGCGCGGTTTCCTCGATCGAGCCTTCCTTGGTCGCGCGCCCCGAGTTCACGTCGATCGCCACAAGGGCTTCAGTGACACCGATCACGATGTAACCGCCGGACTTCAGTTGCACGACCGGATTGAACATGCCCGAAAGGTAGCTCTCGACCTGATAACGCGCGAAGAGCGGCATCTGATCGCGATACTGTTTCACCTTCACCGCGTGGGACGGCATGATCATCTTCATGAAGTCCTTGGCGTTGCGATATCCGCGGTCGCCTTCCACCAGAACTTCTTCGATATCCGCCGCATAGAGGTCGCGGATCGAGCGTTTAATCAGATCGCCTTCTTCGTAGATCTTGGCCGGTGCTGAGGATTTCAGCGTCAGCTCACGGATCTGTTCCCAAAGGCGCAGCAGATACTCGTAGTCACGCTTGATCTCGGTCTTGGTGCGTTGCGCGCCTGCCGTGCGAACGATCAGGCCCGCGCCACGCGGCAGTTCCATTTCCTCGGCGATTTCTTTGAGTTTTTTACGGTCAGCCGCGTTCGTGATTTTGCGGGAAATGCCGCCACCCCGCTCGGTGTTCGGCATGAGAACGCAGTAGCGGCCAGCAAGGCTGAGGTAAGTGGTGAGCGCTGCACCCTTGTTGCCACGCTCTTCTTTGACCACCTGCACCAGCATGATCTGGCGCACTTTGATAACTTCCTGGATCTTGTAACGACGCGGGCGCGGCTTGCGCGGGAGGCGGATGTCTTCGACATCGTCGTCGCCGACCGACTCGATTCCGTCTTCTTGCAGCTTCTGATCGCTGCGCTCGTCGTCATGCCCGTTGTCGTCAGCCTCTTCGGCATCGGCTTCGGGAGCGTCTTCCGCAGGTGCTTCGGCCTTGGGTTCCGAGGGTTCCTCGACAGGGGTGTCTTGAACCGTCTCCATCGGCGAAACGCCTTCGCCCTCCGGAATCTCGGTTCCGGGCGCTTCGAAGTCGATCGTCTCCATGCCCGAGGTTTCGGTCTGAACGACCGGATCCTCGGCGGCACGCTCCGCGCGCGAACCACGGCGCGAGCGACGGCCTACATCAGCTTCTTCACGGGCGCGCTGCGCCTCTGCGTAAGCACGTTCTTCCTCGATCAGGGCCAAACGGTCCGCGACCGGGATCTGATAATAGTCCGGGTGGATTTCCGCGAACGCCAAGAAGCCATGGCGGTTTCCGCCATAATCGACGAAGGCCGCCTGCAGCGACGGCTCAACCCGAGTTACTTTTGCGAGATAGATGTTGCCAGCGAGCTGGCGCTTGTTTTCGGACTCAAAATCGAATTCCTCGACCTTGTTTCCGTCAACCACGACAACCCGGGTCTCTTCCGGGTGTGTGGCGTCGATGAGCATTTTCTTTGCCATTGGATCCATTTGCACCGCAAAGCATCGCTCGGGCTTATTGGCCCGGCGACGCCATACGGATGTCTATCAGGGGCGATATCGCGCGCGTTCAGACCTCGGCCCCTTGGGGCCGCGGCTTGACCGATGATCTGTCCGTCGCGCTTCATTCGCGTTTCTTCTCCGACGCACGCCTTTCGGGGCGCCAACTTATGCTCGCCACAACCTTTCGGGCGCGAGCTTTTCCTTGGCCTCTTTCGAGGCCCAATCGATCTGTTCGAGGATCACGGCATTGGGCCGGAGGATTCAACGAACAGCGAAACTCTCGGGTCGTCCGCCAAAAACGGGGACAGACCGTAGGATTTACCATAGGTGAGGAGGCAGACCCAGCACAATGGGAAAGTTGGCCACGCTCCCTGTTCGCCCCGGTATCTCGTTCAGAGATTACAGATAATCTGATCTTTGGAGGCTGTATTTGGCCATTTTCTCGTTCAGTGTTCGGCGCGGCAAGCAGAGTTCGTCCATGACGGCTTGGATAGATCCTTTATGACGCCGCATAGTGTTGTCGATGAGCATTTTTTCGAAGCTCTCGACATATTCCTTCAAAGGCTTGCCCTCCGTCGTCATCACTGGCTGCATGTTGTCGCTGTCTGACATGAGAAGTGATGTTATCGTTCCCTGCCCTCGCCGCGACTGCAGAACCGCGCGTTCGGCAAGGTTGATCAATTGGCGCACGTTGCCGGGCCATGGCGCTTGCAAGAGCTGCGCGGCTTCCTGTGCCGAGACCTGTGGCGGCTCGCAGCCGTATTCTTCCGAGAATTGCTCGGAGAGGCGCGTGAAGAGCGCCAGAATGTCTTCGCCTCGCTGCCGCAAGGGCGGGCAGGTGATCCGCAGGGCGGCCAAGCGGTAAAAGAGATCCGGGCGCAGTTTCGACTCGATCGTGCTGTCTTGCTGCTGGAGGTTCGAAATCGCGATGATGCGAGTTTCGCCCGGGGTTCCTTGCTCGTTGATAAAGCCAAGGAGACGCCCTTGCAGTGCGTCGGTCAGGTCTTCGATGTCTTCTAGGACAAGAGTGCCGCCGCGCGCTTCTTCGACCGCCGGAAGCTGCGAGTCTTCGGGCATCATCGGGCCGAAGAGGCGCTTGGCGAGTTGCTCTTCTTCGAACGCGGCGCAAGAAACCAAGACGAATTTCTTGCCTGCCCGAGCGCCAACTGCATGCAAGGCGTGAGCCACGAGGGTTTTGCCGGTTCCGGTTTCGCCGTCGATCAGGACATGGCCATCCGCCTGCCCCAGATCGAGAATGTCTTCCCGCAGTCGTTCCATGGCAGGAGAGGAACCAATGAGCTTCTTCATCAACTGCCCGCCATCGGACAATTCGCGGCGCAAAGCCCGGTTGTCCAAGGTAAGACGGCGCGCATTGGTGGCCTTTTTCGCCAAATCAGACATCCGCTCGGGATTGAAGGGCTTTTCCAGGAAGTCAAACGCCCCAACGCGCATGGCTTCAACGGCCATAGGCACGTCGCCATGCCCGGTGATCATGATGACCGGGAGCGCGGAGTCGGCGCCCATCAGTTTCTTTAGGAATTGCATCCCATCCATGCCAGGCATCTTGATGTCGGAGATGACAATGCCAGGATAGTCGACGCCGATGCCTTTGAGGGCTTCTTCGGCCGAAGCGAAGGTCTCTGTGTCGTAGCCCGAAAGGGCGAGCCATTGGCTGATGGACTGGCGCATATCCTGTTCGTCGTCGACGATCGCGATTTTCATCATCTTTGACATTGGAATTCCTTATTCGGCAGCCTGCGTGGTTGTGTCATCGCTCAAGATAGGAAGTTGCATCTCGAATACAGCCCCACCCCCTTCAGCATTCCGTGCGGTCAAACGCCCGCCCAAGTCATTCACGATGCCCGAGGAAATCGCGAGGCCAAGCCCGACGCCCTCCCCCGGCTTCTTGGTGGTATAAAAAGGCTCGAAGAGGCTTTCGAGGTTTTCAATGCCGTGACCATTGTCACGCACGGTGAGGCTAGCGGTTTCGCCGGCGGCTAGAATGATCTCGATTTCAGGCTCCCGCCCACCCTGCGTGGCGTCGAGCGCATTTCTGAGGAGGTTGATGATCACCTGCTCGATCCGCACACGATCCCCCATCACTTTCACAGGATCGCGCGGCAAGTGGCGGGTAATCCTCACTTTTCGAGCCTTAAGCTGCGGCTCCATCATCGCAAGCGAAGAACTGAGCGCCTCGCTCATTTCAACAGCCGCCAAGGCCTCGCCGCCCTTGCGCGCGTAGCTCTTGAGTTGCCGCGTGATCGCGCCCATGCGCTCGATCAGGTCATCGATCCTCTGGAACGCCGAGAGCGCTTCTTCCGGCCTGTTGCGCTTCAAGAGAAGGCGCGCGCCGGCGAGGTAGGTTTTCATGGCGGCCAGCGGCTGGTTCAACTCGTGGCTCACAGCCGCGGACATTTCACCAAGTGCTGCGAGTTTTGATGATTGGGCGAGGGTTTGTTCGGCCACGGCGAGGGTTTTCTGAACCTTCTCACGCTCCGCGATTTCCCGCTGGAGGCGAGCGTTCAATGCGCGCAATTCGACAGATTCTCTTTGGAAAAGCGCGGCACGAAGGGCTGTCCGGCGGCTCAGGGCGTAAAAAGCCAACGCTGAGAGAATGGCGAAGCCCATGATTTCCAAAGCCAAAACGCCGTTAACGCGTTCCCTGACGGAATCGTAGGTCGTGAAGGAGACAATTTTCCAGCCACGGAAAGGAATCCGGCTTTCCATCCGCATCACGGCCTCGCCTTGCACATAGGCATCAGCGGGAAGTGCTGTCCAATCTGCTGTGGCTTGGATCGCGCGCTGGATGGCGCTGTCTGGAGGCTCATCGCGCAGAGCTTCGCCCTCTGTCTGGCCGCGCCAGCGAGGTTCCGTTGCGAGGATGATCATGCCTTCCGAATTCGTGACCAATACCGCGTCCGAAATACCGGCCCAAGCCCGTTCGAACTTCGCCAAGTCAACCTCGACAACCACGACCCCAAGCACGGATCCTTGATTTTCCACGCGGCGAGAATAGGCGAAGGCATAGCCGCCTGCTTCACGACGCTGAACCGTGAACACCGTTTCATTCGCCCGCACCGCATTTACAAAAAATGGTTCTGTGCGGTGAATCGAGCCTAGGCGGTTGCGATCCGTAGCCGCAACGGCCCGACCGTCCCGATCAAGGAGCATCAGAGAGGCCGCGCCGATTTCGTCGACGAACGAGATCAGGCGTTGTGTGGACGTCGAATAGTCGGTGGAATTAAGCGCGCCGATCAAGGCAGGGTCACGCGCGAGAAGCTGCGGCACGATGGCGTTGCGGCGCAGTTCCGAAAGCAAGTTCCCCGAATAGAGCGCAAGGCGGACCTCGGCGCGCTGGCGGGTATTCGTGGTGAACCGATCTGTCAGGTAGGTGTTGGTGATGGCAAGCGTAACAATCGCCGAAAGGAAAAGCGCGCCAAGTGCACCCCTCACCCGCCAACTAACGGTGCGAGATGCCCGCGTTGCGGGAGCTGGGAGAGTGCGCTTTGTCATTCCCGCAGTTTATCTCGCCCCCGCAGAAGAGGGAAGTCAGGCGGCAACCAGTCCAGCCGCCAGACTGGCGAACATTTGCCGACCGTCCACCGATCCATGCGCTGGATCAGCGGCACGTTCGGGGTGCGGCATGAGGCCAAGAACGCGGCGGTTCTCGGACATGACGCCCGCGATCCGACGCGCCGCGCCGTTGATATCCTGCGCGTAACGGAAGGCGACGCGATTATCGCCTTCGAGACGGTCGAGCGTGGCTTCGTCGGCGACATAGTTACCGTCATGGTGGGCCACAGGAATGCTCAGAACCTGCCCGCGACCATAGCCTGCGGTGAAGGCCGATTCCGGTGTTTCGACGACCAGATCGACGGGTTTGCAGATGAACTTCAGGTTCGCATTCCGCATCAGCGCGCCCGGCAGGAGGCGGGTTTCGGTAAGGACCTGAAACCCGTTGCAGATACCGAGAACGTAACCACCGCGCTCGGCGTGGGCCACGAGCGCTTTGCAGATCGGGGCATTCGCCGCAATCGCGCCGCAGCGGAGATAGTCACCAAAGGAGAAACCGCCGGGAACGCCAACGACATCAACGCCTTTGGGAAGTTCGGTATCCTTGTGCCATACCATCGACACTTTGAAGCCGGCCTGCTCGAAGGCCACCTTCAGGTCACGGTCGCAATTGGATCCCGGAAAAACCGTTACCGCTGCATGCATCAGGAAAGCTCCACCGTGTAGCGTTCGATCACCGTGTTCGCGAGCAGCTTTTCGCACATCTGGCGGACATCGGCTTCAGAGGTGCCGTCTGCGAGATCAAGCTCGATCACTTTGCCTTGGCGCACCCCTTCAACCCCGTTGAAGCCGAGCGAGCCGAGGGCGTGGCGCACGGCTTCTCCCTGCGGATCCAGAACGCCGTTCTTGAGCATGACATGCACAGTTGCTTTCATCGGGGTCTCCTTCGGTTCGGGCAAGCCCGCAGTAGTCAAATCAGTTGATGAGGGTCGGTGTACCGTTCGAGGTCGGGCCTTTGGGCATGACCCCCAAGCGGCGGGCGACTTCCGAATAGGCGTCGGTCAGCGAACCGAGATCACGGCGGAACACGTCCTTATCGAGCTTTCGGTTGGTCTCGACATCCCAGAGGCGCATGGAGTCGGGGCTGATTTCATCCGCGATGATCAGGCGGGCGTAATCGCCTTCCCAGATCCGGCCGATTTCGATCTTGAAGTCAATGAGGCGGATGCCGACACCGAACATGACACCGGACAGGAAGTCGTTCACACGGAGCGCGAGGCTCACGATATCGTCCATTTCCTGCTGGCTGGCCCAGCCGAACGCGGCGATGTGCTCTTCGGAGACCATCGGATCGTGCAGCTTGTCGTCTTTATAGTAGTACTCGATGATCGGGCGCGGCATCTGCGTGCCTTCCTCGATCCCCAGACGCTTAGAAAGTGATCCGGCCGCATAGTTGCGGCGGTCCTGGATGTCCAGCACGATGTCACCACGCACAGTACCTGCCGTGTACGTGCCAGTCGTGACCAGGTTCGCACCAAGGTAACGCTGGAGCGAACCGCCGAGTTGCTGCTGCGGCGTGATGCGGACCACGATCTGCGTGCCGACCGTGAGACTGGCAGTCGCAATGGGGCCGACCTCGCCGCACACCAGCGGAGTGGTGTCCAGGTTGTC
>RFUP01000123.1 GCA_009922885.1 Paracoccaceae bacterium | reverse complement strand
AACCAACAGAGCCGGAGCCCTCCAGACCAAAATCACGCCGCCTGTTCCAAATCATTCGACGACGGACACCCTGACACCACCTCTCAACATAGAAACGGAGCTCATGGAAACCGATTACGCTATCATCGGAGGCGGTATTGTTGGCCTATCAGTCGCCTGGGGATTGCTCCGGCGTGGACGCACGGTGACTGTTCTGGACGGCGATGACGGATCCTTTCGTGCGAGCCGTGGAAATTTCGGATTGGTCTGGGTCCAATCCAAGGGCATGAACCAACCGCGCTATGCGAGCTGGTCCCAGCAGTCTGCCGCGATCTGGGCCGACTTTGCAAGCGAGGTCTCAGGCAACACGGGAAAGCCCATCCCTCTTGAGCAAAAAGGCGGATACGATCTTCATTTCTCCGAAGAGGCGCTCGAAGACAAGCTCGCGAAATACGAAAAGCTGAAAGCGCAACTGGGTGGTAATTATCCCTACGAAGTTCTTGGCCACAATGCACTGCGCAAAGAAGAGCCAAATATCGGCCCGAAGGTCATTGGCGCGATTCTGCACCATCAGGATGGCCATGCGAACCCGCTGAAATTGCTAACAGCACTGGCTGCCGACGTTCGCCGCATGGGGGGGCAAGTATTAGTTGGAAAGACCGTGACAGATGTGTCAAATCCAGATGGTTTTCTGATCACCTGCGCAGATGGCACAATTGTAAGCGCGGCTAAAGTCGTCTTGTCTGCGGGTCTGGGCGCTGCACAGCTTGGACCGAAGATGGGCTTCAAAGCGCCCGTTCGCCCACAGCGCGGGCAGGTGCTTATCACCGAGAAATTGCCCAAGCTCATCAACCGCCCCTCACTGATTGCACGGCAGGTGGACGAGGGCGGCATTCAGATCGGCGCCACCAATGAAGAGGTGGGTCTTGATGACAAGGTCACGCAGGCGGGCCTGTCGGGCCTCGCCGCTGAAGCGATCGCCGCCTATCCCGCGCTGGCTCGCGCCCAGCTGGTGCGCTCATGGGGCGCGCTCAGAGTGCTCTCGCCCGACGGGCTGCCGATCTATCAGGAAAGTGCGCATATGCCCGGTGCTTATCTTGTCACCTGTCACAGTGGCATCACCCTTGCCGCCGCGCACGCGCGTCTTCTGCCCGATTGGCTGGAAGGCACCGTTGCAGCGCCAGATCTGGAGGTGTTCAGTGAAAACCGTTTCGCCGTTTCTTGAGCTCGAAAGTGGGCCCCGTGTAAAGGTGATACTCGATGACGTTGCACTCAGTTTACCGCAAGGGGCCAATCTGGCCGCGGCGCTTTTGGCGGCAGGCGTCCCTGTGTTTCGAGATACCCCCATATCGGGCGCGCCGCGCGGCCCATTTTGCATGATGGGTGCGTGTTTCGATTGTCTAATTGAAATCGAGGGAACCACGCGGCAGGCGTGCATGATCGAGGTCACAGACGGCCTTGAGATCACGCGCATCCATCACGATGAGGCGTTGGCATGACCCGCTCTGACCTTGCTATCATCGGCGCTGGCCCTGCTGGAATGGCTGCTGCCGCGCAAGCCGCTGAACTGGGCCTTTGCGTGACAGTGCTTGATGAACAACCCCGCGCAGGTGGTCAGATCTACCGTGATGTGGACCGTGTCGCTCCCCTGCGCGGCGATATTCTAGGCGCGGAGTACACCTACGGCGCCACGCTGACCGCTAGCTTGAAGCATAGCGCGATCACCCATCTTGCCGGCGCAATTGTCTGGGCCATCGAAGACCAGTTTCGCATTTCCTACACCCGTGACGGGCGTGGCGCGCAACTGGATGCAGACCACGTCCTTTTGGCCACCGGCGCGCTCGAACGCCCCATGCCGCTACCGGGTTGGACCCTGCCGGGCGTGATGACCGCAGGCGCGGGGCAAATCCTGCTTAAGCAATCCGGGGTGCTGGCGCGCGACGCCGTGTTGGTCGGCTCCGGCCCGCTCCTTTACCTTATCGCGGCGCAAATGGTGCGGGCAGGCACGCCGCCCAAGGCCATGATCGAGACGCAAACTCGCAGCGATTTCATCAGTGCAGCGCAGCACATGGGCGGCGCTTTGCGCGGTTGGCGTTATCTGGCCAAGGGCCTGAAGATGCTGGCCAGCATCACCCGCGCGGGCGTGCCGCGCTATACGAGCGCTACCGACATCGCCGTGCAAGGCACGGACAAAGCCGAGGCCGTCAGCTTTATCAGCAACGGCCACACTCAGCGGATCACTTGTGATACGGTCTTTTTACATCACGGCGTCGTCCCCAATGTGCAAGCCGCACGGTCGCTAGGTATCGCGCACACTTGGGATGCGGCACAGCAGTGCTTTGTGCCCAAGCGTGATGAATGGGGCCAAAGCGATAAGGAGGGTGTCTTCATTGCAGGCGATAGCGCAGGCATCGGCGGGGCGAAAGCGGCAGAATATGCGGGCACACTTGCAGCACTTCAGATCGCCTTCGCGGCAGAGCGCCTCACCCGCGAGGACCGCGACCGCTGCGCAGCCAAGCTGCGTGCCAAGCTCGCGCATGAACAGGCAGCACGACCTTTCCTTGATGCGGCCTATCCGCCCTATGCGCAGGCCCTCTTGCCCGATGATTCCACGGTGATATGCCGCTGCGAAGAGATCACCGCAGGCGATATTCGCGGCTATGCCAAATTGGGATGCATCGGCCCGAACCAGACCAAGGCCTTTGGCCGCGCGGGCATGGGACCCTGTCAGGGTCGCTATTGCGGCCTAAGCGTCACAGCGCTTTTGGCCGATGCAAGGGGTCAAACGCCCGATGAAACTGGCTATTACCGCATTCGCCCTCCGCTCAAACCCGTCACCCTGAGCGAACTGGCTGGCATGGAAGTCACAACGCCCGACGCGGTGCACTAGGAGTGAACTCATGATTGAACGGATCGCAACTGGACCTCGCATGAGCAAGATCGTCAAACATAACGGTGTGGCCTATCTGTGTGGTCAGGTCGGCGACGGTGCTACCGTAGTAGATCAAACCCGCGACTGCCTGTCGCGCGTAGATGCGCTGCTGGAAATGGCAGGATCATCGCGCGAGCAGATGCTACAGGTCGTGATCTGGCTTGCCGATATGGCTGATTTCGCCGAGATGAACGCCGTTTGGGACGCCTGGGTTCCCGAAGGCCACGCCCCCGCACGGGCGTGCGGCGAGGCAAAACTCGCCCGTGCTGAGCTGAAAGTCGAAATCATCGTAACTGCGGCATTTTGAAAGACCTTGGTCACAAGGCGATCAACGGACTTTGCACCATGACCGCCTCATTGGCCTCAAAAGGATAAATGCCTCTGCATAGCGCTGTCATTTGTGGATGGCTCCGCGTGTGCAAGGGTTAATCTGGACGAATGTTGATCATCGCAGGTTGCGGTCATGTGTCCGGCCTGTTTACGCGGTACGTCTGACCGCTGGCCCTGATGAAGTCCGCTTGGCGGGTCCCAATCAGAACAACGAGCTTGCAAGCCCTGACAGCACCCCGCTATCAGTACTAACGAGGCCATCGGCCAGCTTGGGATGTTCTTTCGTCAGATCGCTACAGATTGAGGCACTAAAGAGAGTGGAGAGATGGGTACTGCATTGCCCATGGATACTAGTCGCCATGGAGAAGCACGTTCTAACAATCAAAACACAAGGGTACGCTCGCCAAGGGAGAGAGCGCTGCGGAGGTTTAAGATGCCGCCAAGCACAACAATGACTTGCGTATCTTGGGGCACAAAGCTGTCTCGGCTCAGCGGGTGCTGGTCCATTGTTGCAACAGAACCGGAGCCATTATGGCCAGAGCAATAAGGTCTGTGGTTGCCCCTGGTGCAACCATGAACAGACCGCCGGTCGCCATTATGGTTCGGGCAAACCAGCCAAGCGGTGTCACGAAAAAGCCGGCCACCGCTGTACCGATGGCAAATATACCAAGCGCACAGCTTATCGAGACCTGTAGGAAGGAAGTCATGGTGAAATACTCGGGAAGTACGATAAGCATGGTCGGAGCATATACAAAGACCATAGGCACCATCAGCTTGCCCACCCCCAGCGTGAAGGCGTTAAGACCCGTACGAAACGGATTGGCCCCCGCGATCCCGGCCGCGGCATAGGCTGAGGCGCAGACTGGGGGAGTAATCTCAGAAATCACGCCATAGTATAGCACGAACATATGTGTTGCCAGCGCCGGTACTCCCAGTTGCGCGAGTGCAGGCTGCGCCACGGCCACCAGCATGATGTAAAGCGCAGTGGTTGGTAAACCGGCCCCCATCAGAATGCAGGCTATGGCTATAAGCACTAGCGACAGGAACTGTTGTAGACCCTGTTGGGTAAAGGCTTCGCCAGGTAGCCAGCCGAGTAGGGGGTGCAACCATGCCGCCATATCTGCAGCACCGTTTGTGACCATGAACCCCATTCGGAATCCAACGCCTGTTGTATTGATAACGCCGACCACGATTCCGACGGCTGCAGATGCCGCGCCGACGGCCAGCGCGTATTGCACACCTACATGCATGCTATCGAAAAGATCGCGAAAATCCTGACGCTGGTTGCGATGTAGTGATCCTAGGATTGTCAATCCGGCCAATATCCCAGCAAGCGTCGGGGAAAACCCTTCGCCACTGGCCGGAGAGGCTTTCCATAAGATGAAAGTCAGCAGCGCCAGCGGCACGACAAGGGTCATCGGCCGGTTAAATGCACAAAAGCCGACCACGATGCACAGCGACAAGCCCAGAAAGGCGGCCATGTTTGGGGAATAGCCTGAAAACAGCACGGTCAGCAGCGCGACCAGTGGAATGACCGTGTACCACCCATCGCGCCAGACCTTTACGAAGTTGGGCAGATCCTCCTTGCGGTAGGCGCTCAGACCCAGCTTGCGCGCGGTGAAGTGAACGATCGACAGAACGCCAACGTAATGCATCAAGGCCGGTACGATGGCTGCAATCACGATGGTCGTGTAAGGCACCTCGAGGTACTCGGCCATCAGAAAGCTAGCAGCGCCCATGATCGGTGGGGTGATCTGCCCACCAGCCGAGGATGCCGCCTCGACTCCTGCTGCGAAATGTCCGGGATATCCCATCTTCTTCATGTTCGGGATCGTGAGGGATCCTGTCGACACGGTGTTAGCGATGGACGACCCCGAGATGGTCCCGAAGAATGCCGAAGATACGACCGACACCTTGGCGGGCCCGCCGGTGTAGCGGCCGGCCAGGATCATGGCATTGTCAACGAAGAACTGTCCCAGCCCCATACGCTGCGCAACTACGCCGAAAAGCACGAAATGAAAAACAACAGTCGACACAACCCAGAGGGTGACGCCAAAAATTCCCTCAGATGGGAAGTACATGTTGTTCACAAACTGTCGCCAGTCCACGCCGGGATGGCGCAGAATCTGCACCGGGATCGACGGACCCAGCAAGGCATAGCCGATAAAGACCAGGATGATCAGTGGCAGCACGAAACCGATCGTGCGCCGCGCGATCTCAAGAACCGCAAGGATCAGGATCGTCCCCAGAACCACGTCGGCCGTTGTCGGATTACCCTGCCGCAGGGTCTGCTCGGGGATATCAAAGCCAAACCCTGTGAAACCGCGCCAACTGAGCCACAGGAAAAGCGAGGCAAGCACAGCCCCGGCCATAAGCACCCAGTCATAGACCGGCACATTGCCAGGGCGCATCCATGACGGCCCGGCCCAACCCATGCTCTGCGCCGATTTGAACAGCGGGAATCCGGTTAGGATGAACATGAAAAGACCGCTCAGGTGCAGTCCCATATGCACATGATCGACCGGGGTTCCGAACCCGGCCGTCCAGATGTGATAAACAGCAAAGCAGATCGACGCCCAATAAAGAAACGGCTTGAGGATCGGGCCGTTGTCGCGTGTGTTCAGTGCGGTGTCATACTTTTTCTCTAGCTCTTCCAGAGTCTTGGCGTCAAGTTGGCTTTCGGGTGTCATGTGGGCTGTTCCGGTAGATCAATAGGAAGCGCGCCATTTCACGCGCGGGGACCGGGCCGGCGGCACTAGGCCGACCCGATCTTCGGAGCAGGGGTTTACTTCAGAATGCCCACTTCACGATAGTAACGCTCGGCGCCCGGATGCAGCGGAACGCCGATGCCTTCCACGCCATCGAGAGCGGTTTCGATGGTGATAACCTTCCCCTTGGGATGACCGCCGTCCAGCAGCTTGCGGGCGGTCGGCGACCACATGGCCTTGGTGATTTGGTAGATCAGTTCTTCATCCTGGTTTGCATTGGTTATCAGGATGCCCGATACCGCAAGGGTGTTCACATCATAGGTCACGCCGGGATAGGTGCCGGCCGGGATCTTGGACTTGATGTAATAGGGAACAGCCTCGTTGCCGACGCGCAATTCCTCATCGCTCCAGTTGTAAAGTTCCATGCCCTTTGTGTTGTCCAGCTGAATCATTGCGGCAACCGGCGTGCCGGCTGCATAGAAATAGGCATCTAACTGACCATCGGCCAGACGCTCGGCGCTTTGGGTGTTGTTCAGCTCGGCCTCTTCAATGTCGTCTCGTGTGATGCCGTGCGCTGCTAGTATCAGTTCAACGGCGATCTGGGTGCCCGAACCTGCTTGCGCAATTCCAACGCGTTTGCCGCGCAGATCTGCCAGACCGTTCAACTTTGCCCCCTTGGGCAGCACAAGGTGAAGATCCTCGGGAAACAGGTTTGCAATCACCCTGACATCGGGTTTCTG
>RFUP01000122.1 GCA_009922885.1 Paracoccaceae bacterium | reverse complement strand
TCGCGGGTGCGCAGGTGGCGGGTGATATTTGTAAGACGTGTGCCAAAGGTGAAGGCATGAACCTGTGCCCAGCCCTGCCCCTTGGCGTTCGCCACCGCATGCAGGAAATGCAGCACAGCGCGGGAATACTGGCTCATCGAGCCTGAGATATCGCAAAGCACCACGAGGTTGGGATAGCGGGTCCGGCGAAGCTTGGTGGCAAAGCCCGTGACCTCGCCCCCTTGTTGCAGCGCCGCTCGCATCGTCATCCGCCAGTCGGGCAACGCGCCGCGCCCCGATTTGGTGCGTCGGCTTTGGATCGGGCGAACGGGCAGCGTCATCCGCGCAAGGATGCGCCGCGCCTCGGCCATTTCCGCCACCGACATCAGTTCGAAATCGAGGGTCTTGAGCCGTTCTTCGGTTGAAATCGTTTTGGCGGCGTCGACCTCGATCAGGGCTTCTTCGCCCGTCGCTTCGGGCTGCGGCAGATCCTCGTTCGCGCCGTCCAGCAGCGCCTCGGCCGCGCGTTTTTCGCCCGCCCCGGCCTTGCGGTCCTCTTGCACGCCGCGGATCGAGGGCAGCATGAGCGACATCATATGTTCAAGATACCGTGGATCGCGCCAGAACAGCCGAAAGACTTGGGAAAACACCGTGCGGTGTTCGGGTTTCGACACGAAACAGGCGTGGAGCGTCCAGTAGAAATCGAGTTTGGAGGTAAATCCCGCCGCCTGAACCGCGCGGATCGCGTCGATCACCCGACCGGGCCCGACCGGGAGCCCCGATTTGCGCAAGGCCCGCGCGAAATGGGTGATGTTATGGGCCAGCTTGCCATCCTCGGGGATGGTTAGCAGCGCGTATTCCGGCATCAGAGGTCAAGGGGGGCGCTGCCCCCCGTCCTGCGGACTCCCCCCGAGGTATTTTTGACGAAATGAAGGGGGCGGGTCATGCGGGTTCCAGCGCCGCGCGGCTGTCTTCGAGGATCTTTTTGGCCTCGCCGCCTTCGATCCGCTGGATGTCGTCCTGATATTTCAGGATTGCGCCCAGCGTGTCGGCGATCACGTCGGGCGAGAGGCTGATGACGTCGAGCGCGAGGAGGCATTTCGCCCAGTCGATGGTTTCGGCCACCCCGGGTTTCTTGAACAGGTCTTCGGTCCGCAACTGCTGAACAAAGGCCACAACCTCACGGCTGAGCGCCTCGGTTGCTTCGGGCGCGCGGGCCTGCAGGATTTCGACCTCGCGGTCGAAAGTCGGGTAGTCAACCCAGTGATAAAGGCAGCGGCGTTTGAGCGCGTCATGCACTTCGCGGGTCCGGTTGGAGGTGAGGATGACGATGGGCGGCTCGGGGGCTTTGATCGTGCCCAGTTCCGGGATCGTCACCTGGAAATCCGAGAGCGCTTCGAGGAGGAAGGCCTCGAAGGGTTCGTCCGTGCGGTCCAATTCGTCGATGAGGAGCACCGGCGCGCCGCCCTCTTGCGGGCGCATCGCCTGCAGAAGCGGGCGTTCGATCAGATACTCCTCAGAAAAAAGCTCCGATTGCAGATCGCCGCGCTCGGCCCCGCCCGAAGCTTCTGCCGTGCGAATGGCGATCATCTGGCCTGCGAAGTTCCATTCACATACCGCCGAAGCCGCATCGAGGCCTTCATAGCATTGCAGGCGGATGAGTTTGCGGCCCAGCGCAGTGGCAATCGCCTTGGCGATCTCGGTTTTCCCGGTGCCGGGTTCGCCTTCGAGAAAGAGCGGCTTGCCGAGTTTCAGCGCAAGGAACACCACCGTCGCCAGCGCCCGCCCGCAGATGTAATCTTCCTTGCCCAGCAATGTCTGGACATCGTCAATCGAAGTAAGTGCGGTCATGCTGGCCCTCCCTTGGCCCTTTTAGAACTGCATTCCCGCGCGCCCGCGTCAAGGCAGACCAATGTCGCGGATTGGTCACGCCGCCATTCTGCATTCAGGCGAGTGATTGACGACGATTCAACCGTCTGACATGCTTTTTTTGTTAAAAGATCCGGTGCACCCGGGCGTTGGTTGGGCAGAGATGTATATGCAAAGAATTGATTGGTCAGAGGTGCGCCCATGCGGATAACGGCTGTCACCTGTGTGAAGAACGAAGGCCCGTTCCTTTTGGAGTGGATCGCCTTCAACCGCATCTTAGGCGTTACGGATTTTCTTTTCTATTCCAACGATTGCACCGACGCGACAGATCGCTTGCTCGATGCCTTGGCCGCCAAAGGCCTTGTCGTGCATCTGCCGAACCCCGCCGAGGGGCGCAATTACCAGATGGAGGCGCTGAAAGACGCCGCCAAGCAGCCTGTCGTGACGGAAGCCGATTGGGTCTGGGTGGCGGATGTGGACGAGTTTCTCAACATCCATATCGGCGATCACACCCTCCCTGCGCTGATCGAGGCCTGCGGCAACCCGCAAGCCATTTCGGTGCAGTTCCAGTTCTTCGCCAATGCGGGCATCGAGGCCTTCGAAGACCGCCCCGTGATCGAGCAATTCACCCGCTGCCATAATCCGGACCTCTGGTGCGGGGAAAGCGCCATAGAGGTCAAGTCCTTGGTGCGACACGATTTTCCCTTGCAGTATTACGGCGCGCACCGCCCCTTTTTCAAAGCCAACCTGCCGAAGAAACGCCATCCCGAGTGGAAGGACGGTTCGGGACGCAATGTGCCGCACAAGTTCCTCGTTGCCGCCAATCCGCGCCGTATCCGCAAATTCCCCGCCGCAGGTGCGCGCGATTTCGCCACGCTCAACCACTACGCGCTCCGCTCACTCGACAGCTATCTCGTCAAGAACGACCGGGGCGATGTGAACCGCGAGAACCGCGCCTTCGACGACACCTATTGGCGCGAGCGCAATGACGGGCCGTGGGAAGACACCTCCATCCATCGCTACCTGCCCGCACTCAACGCCGAAATGGCGCGCCTGCGCGAGGATCCGGTGATCGACGCGCTCCATCTCGAAGCCGTGAAGCTCCATATCGCCAAGCGCGACGCATTGCTTGCCCGCGAGGAATACCGCGAGATGCAGGAGCAACTCCGCAACGCCTCCACTCTGCCACCGCAGGAAGAGAAGATGCTGATCGAGCTTGGGCTCGCGTCATGAGGCTTCGCGTCGTCAATCTCGGCCTGCCGAAATCCGGCACCACTACCTTGGCCCATGCGCTGAAAGTGGCGGGGTTGAAAGTGGCCGATTACCGCATCCGCCGCCGCCAGACCGAGGCCGCAGGCCTCCCCGGCACTTTCGTCGCCGATCTGATGTATCGCGGCTTTTACGAAACCGGCGATCCCTTGGCCCATATGGAAGAATTCGACGGGTTTTCCGAGATTTCCACCGTTGCCCAAGGCCTCTCGATCTGGCCTCAAACCGATTTCGCCCTGATCGACGCCATCCGCCGCCATCACCCCGGTGTGCGCTTTTTGGCCTCATGGCGCGAGGCGCGTGCGCTCTCGGATTCGATGCTCCGCTGGTCCGATCTCGGCACCGATCGCCTGCCCAAAGGCAATATCCCCGGCCTGCCCGCTGGTTTCGGAGAAACCTCGCGTGAACGCATCACATGGATCGAAGGGCATTACGCCCATCTTCGGGCGATCTTCGCGGGCGATCCGGCCTTCCTCGAATATGACACCGCCGCCCCCGATGCCCCGCGCCGCATCGAAGCCCATATCGGCCGCGATCTGCCATGGTGGGGCACCGCCAATGCGAACCCGTCTGACGACACTGAAGAGGACGCCGCCTGATGCGTATCTATCTCCATATCGGGCTTGAACATGTCGGCGCGGGCCGCTTGCAGGACGTGCTCGCCGAGAAACGCGAGCAAATGGCCCAGAAGGGCATCCTCTTCCCGCGTGCACTCGGGCCGAAGAACCACACGCGCCTCTACATGGCCGTCACCGATCCCGACCATATCGACCCCCTCCGCTTCAATCGCGGCTATATGATGCCCGAAAAGCAGGCCGCTCTTTACGATGAAATCGGCCAGCAACTCGCGCGCGATATCGAAGCCACGAAGCCCCACACGCTCATCCTGTCCGCAAGCCAGTTGGGCGCATCGCTCCATCGCGTCTCCGAGCTTGAACGCCTGCGCGCGCTGCTCCTGCGCTTCTCCCAAGATATCCGCATCATCGCCCATATCGACGAGCAGGCCCGCCTCCTCGTGCGCCACTATTCCGAACAGGTGATGGAAGGCCGGGGCGCTTCGCTAGACTTGGAAATCGAACTCGCCGGCACTTCAGACTGGTGGGATGATTGCCTCCTCGATGCCCATAAGATCGAACCCGACAAGGGCCGCTTCATCGAAACCCAGACCCCCGCCTTCTGGCTTGATTACGCCCGCCTGCAAGAGTTCTGGGAAGGCACCTTCGGTGCAGGAAGCCTGTCGTTCCGCCCCTATGATCCCGATCTCTTCTGGTCCGAGAACGTCACCGAAGAACTGCGCGCGATGTTCGGCATCGAAGAGGGCATCGGTCGCGCCAATCCCGCCCGCCACCCGAACCAGTATTCCGCCGCATGGGTGGCGCGGGGCCGTCAACTCAACGAATTGCTGCTCCATGTGCTCGGCACCTCGAAGCGCATCCTCCCCCGCGCGCTCTGGCGCAAATTCATGAACGAAATCCAGGAAGCGGGCGATCCCATTGATCCGGCCTCGCTTTCGGACGTTTCGAAAACCTTCGAGGCGATGAACAAGGCGCTTCTCAAAGCCCACCCCGCCCTCACCGAAGCCTCCCTCAAGCGCGACCGCGCCAAGGGCACTTGGGCCGAGGCTGTTCCGGGCCGGGGCTACCGCGCTTCGCAATATCTCTTGTCGTTCCTCTGGCGCATCGACAGCGCCACCGTGGAAGCCCGCAAGGAAATGGCCGCCGAACTGGCGCGCTTGAAAGGCACCGCCGCGCCTGTTGCCGCCGTCACACCCGCCGTCACACCCACGGCTGCCCCCTCCGCGCCTGTGAGCGATGTCGAAGGCCTTTCCCCGCAAGCCAAGGCCATCATGCCGCCGCTCGCTATCCAGAACTTCGAGAAACTTCGCCACTCCTCTTTCAAGCCGCACAACAAGCTCGGCATGATCAACGAGGAAGAACTCGCCGCCCCCTACGCGCCGATGCAACCGCACGCTCTGCCCTCGGGCCGCTCCGGCAATGTGATCGTCGGCTGTATGAAAAACGAGGCCCCCTACATTCTCGAATGGGTGGCCTATCACCGCGCCATGGGCGTCGATAACTTCCTCATCTACACCAACGGCTGCGAAGACGGCACCGCCGAACTCCTTGACCGCCTCATGGCCTTGGGCCACCTCCAGCACCGCAATAACGACGACTGGAAAGGCAACTCGCCGCAGCAATACGCGCTCAACAAGTCGCTCAAAGAGCCCGTCATCATGAACGCGGACTGGATCATCCACATCGACGTGGACGAATTCATCAACGTCCGCTGTGGCAATGGCACACTCGACGATTTCTTCGCCCGCGTCCCCGATGCCACCAACGTCGCCATGACATGGCGCCTCTTCGGCCATAACGGCGTCACCACGCTGGCCGACGAATTGGTGATCGACCAGTTCGACCACTGCGCCCCGAAATTCTGCCCCAAACCCCACACCGTCTGGGGCTTCAAGACGATGTTCAAAAACGTCGGCGCCTACGAAAAAATCTCCTGCCACCGCCCGAACAAACTCGACGACGCATGGAAAGACCGCGTCAAATGGGTGAACGGCTCCGGCAAGGACATGATTAAGGAAGCCTCCGAGAACGGTTGGCGCAACTCGGTCAAATCCATCGGCTACGACCTTCTACAACTGAACCACTACGCGCTCCGCTCCGCCGAAAGCTTCCTCGTGAAGCGCCAACGCGGCCGCGCCCTCCACGTCGATCGCTCCATCGGCCTCAATTACTGGATCCGCATGGACTGGTCCGACCACCGCGATGTCACCATCAAACGCAACATCCCCCGCGTCCGCGCCGAACTTGATCGCCTTCTGGCTGATCCGGAGCTTCGCAAATGGCACGAATACGGGTATAAGTGGCACCAAGACAAAGCCGCCGAGCTGCACGCCAGCCCCGAGTTTCAGGAACTCTACGACCAAGCCGTGGACCTCAAACTGACGACAACCGAGCGTGTGGCCTACGCCCTCGCCCTCGACATGGAGAGCTGATTTGGCCAAGAAATCGCCACGCCCCGCCCCGGATGATGACGACGACTTTTCCGATCTCGACCCCGGCATCGACGAGAACGACGACGAAGCAAGCGCCCCCGAGGAAGCCGGAGGCAAGCGCTTTATCTGGTCGCACGGCGTCCGCTTTCCGAAGAACATGAACATCCTGCGCCCGCGCATCCGCCAAGCGCTCCGCGCCAATACCTACGAACGCAAGGAAACCGACGCCGTTCTCCGCATCGTCAAATCCGATGACCGCGTGATCGAACTGGGCGGCGGCATCGGCTATATGTCGTCGGTGATTGCCAAACGCTGCGGCGCGGAAGTCCACAGCTTCGAAGGCAACCCCGGCCTCATCCCCTATATCCGCGAAGTGCACGAGGCGAACGGCCTCACCGGCAAGGCCCATATCACCCACGCCCTCATCGGCCCGCGCAAATCGTCGGCCAATTTCTACGTCCGCGGCAATATCCTCGCCTCCTCGATGGAGGAAATGGAAACCATGCCCCACACCGAAGTGGCCAAAGTCGATGTGCTGAACGCCAAAACCACCTTCGACAAGATCAA
>RFUP01000121.1 GCA_009922885.1 Paracoccaceae bacterium | reverse complement strand
GCACCGGGCCGAAGGCGGGCGGGCCGGGTTATGTGAAACGGTTTACGGCTGTCGAGCCTACGGTTGAGGCGTTTGAGCCTGCGAAGGCGGTGGAAGTGGCCGCAGTGGAAGCGCGGATTTTGGCGTTGGGGGACTTCCTTGAAGAACGGCTTTCGGTGGAAGACCTGCCGGGGCCGACGGGGGAGTCGAACCGTTTGTCGGTGTTCGGGCGGGGCGTGGTTTTGTGCCTCGGGCCTTCGGCGCAGGCAGCGATGGAGCAGGTGCGGATCGCACGGGACAATGGATGCCAAGCGGTGGCCGTTGCGCCGGGGATCAGTCAAGTTCTTGGTTTTGATGGTATTTTACCGCGCGGAGCTTTGGAGCATCTCAAGGGTATTGCGCTGGTTGCGCTCTGGTCGGACGAGGAAGATGCCCGCGCAGCGGCGCGCGCATTGGCGGCGCGGGACGGGGCATTGATCGGGCTGGTGACGGCACGGGGCGACATGGCGGAGCGCTGCCGCATGGAGCGGCACGTCTGTGTGGACACGACAGCGGCGGGCGGAAACGCGCAGTTGATGGCGGCAGCTCCAGAGGCGCAAACGGCGGCTTGAGGCCATTTCCGAGGCGTATGGATTGCGTATGGATTGCGTATGGCAAGCGTCATGACGTTCAGCGGCGGGCAAGGGTGACCCTTGCCCGCCGATTTCGCCTCAAGACGACGCTCAATTTTCGACAGGTGAAACCTTATTTCTCACAGAAAAATATCCCGTCGCCTTCTGAGTGCTCAAAATTTGAGCGGTAGAAACACCTATGCCGCTCCATTTTGGGTTGGCATACCAGATTTTCCAAACTAGCTTTCCTGCCAAGCGGCCCATGGGAGCGGTCGCGCAATGGGAGAGACATCATGAATCTTTTCACGAAGGCCGCAGTTGCGGCTCTCGCATTCGGCTTTGCATCGGAGGCTGTTGCGACGGAATGGAACGTTTCGGTTTGGGGTAAGCGCCGCGCCTTCACCGAGCATATCGAGAAAATCGCCGAGCTGGTGAGCGCCAAGACCAATGGCGGCTTCACGATGAACATCAGCTACGGTGGTCTTTCGAAGAACACCGAGAACCTCGATGGCATCCAGATCGGCGCGTTCGAAATGGCGCAGATCTGCGCGGGTTATCACGAAGACAAGAACCCCGCTGTGACGGTTCTGGAACTGCCCTTCCTCGGCGTGTCGACGCTGGAAGAAGAAGTGGCTGTGTCGAACGCGGTTTACGCGCACCCGGCTGTGCAGAAGGATTTCGAGCGCTGGAATGCGAAGCTGCTGATGTCCTCGCCGATGCCGCAGTACAACCTCGTGGGCCGTGGCGATCCGCGTGACTCGCTCGACAAGATGGCTGGCATGCGCGTGCGCGCGACCGGTGGCCTTGGCGATGCGTTCAGCACTGTGGGCGCGGTTCCGACTTCTGTGACCTCGGCAGAAGCCTATAACGCGATGGAATCGGGTGTTGTGGATACGGTGGCCTTCGCGCCCCACGCGCACCTTTCGTTCCGCACCATCGATCAGGCAACCTGGTGGACCGAGAACCTGAACCCCGGCACCGTGAACTGCCCGGTGGTGATGAACATCGACGCCTATAACGCGCTTTCGGATGACGAGCGTGCGGCGCTGGACGGTTCGGTGGATGAAGCGATCGCCTATTACATCGACTTCTACAATAACCAGACCATGACCAAATGGGCCAAGACGCTGGAAGAAAAAGGCGTGACCAAGGTCAACTTCTCGGACGACCAACTGGCAGAGTTCCGCGAAAAAGCGGCAGGCCCGGTGCGTGAGGCATGGATTGCCAAGATGGATGCCGCAGGCATCCCCGGCAAAGAGCTTTACGAACTGGTGCAGTCCTCGCTGGCAGCTGCCAAGAAGTAATGGACCAAGTCCGGCCTCCTTTCGGGGGCCGGATCAGGCCGCCCGGGGTGGGGCGGCCTTTTTATTCTCATAATCAGGGGAGGCAGGGCCATGGCCGGAGGCGGCGCGGTTCTTGAGGATGGGAGCATCTTCAGTCGGCTTGACAGGGAGCTGGCGAAAGCGGAAAGCATTTTCGCTTTTTTTGCTGGTTTGACGGTTTTCCTGATGATGCTGCTTGCAGTGTTCTCGGTGACAGGCCGGAACTTTTTCAATGCCCCTTTGCCGGGATATGTGGACTGGATCGAGTTTGCGATGCCGTTCCTTGCGTTCCTCGGGATCGCATGGACGCAGCGGCAGGGCGGGCATATCCGCATGGACATCCTGATTGGACGCCTCAAAGGGCGGGCCGGATGGGCGGCGGAATTTGTGACCACTTTCTTCACGCTGGCGCTCCTGATCTTGCTGATCTGGGGGTCTTGGGCGCATTTCCAGCGGAGCTTCGATTGGGCAGCGCCTTTGTGGTCGCGCGATAGCTCCATCGATATCGCGTTGCCTTTGTGGCCGGTGAAGCTCTTGGTGCCGGTGGCGTTTTCGCTGACGGCGGTGCGCGTGGCTTTGCAGCTTTGGGGCTATGCGCGGGCCTTCGTGGAAGGGGCGGAGCGACCGATTGGCGTGCCTTTGGTGCTGAGTGCGGCGGAACAAGCTGCAGAAGAGGCCCGCCATGTTGGCGGCTTCGAGAAATAAGGGGGCGGGCGGATGGATTCGATTGATATTGGTCTGATCGTAACGGGCGGCCTCTTCGTGATGGTCGTGCTGGGGATGCGCGTGGGCTTTGCTGCGGCGATTGCCGGGCTTCTGGGCCTCGTGTGGATCTTCTGGGCGAAGAAGGGCTATGCGCCGGAGCAATTTGGCTGGGCTATTGGTGTGGCGGTGAAAACCGCGGGCCAGGTGCCGCATTCGAAAGTGGCAAGCCAGGAGTTGAGCCTGATCCCGACCTTCGTGCTGATCGGGTATCTGGCCTATTACGCAGGCCTGACGACGGCGCTGTTCGAGGCGGCAAAACGCTGGCTTGGCTGGCTTCCGGGCGGGATGGCTGTGGCGACAGTGTTTGCGACGGCGGGCTTCGCGGCGGTGTCGGGGGCGTCGGTGGCCACTTCGGCGGTGTTCGCGCGGATCGCGATCCCCGAGATGCAGGCGATGGGCTATAACAAGCGCTTTGCGGCGGGGGTTGTGGCGGCGGCGGGCACATTGGCCTCGCTGATCCCGCCTTCGGCGATCCTTGTGATCTATGCGATCATCGTGGAGCAGGATGTGGGCAAGCTGTTGCTCGCGGGCTTCATTCCGGGCGCGTTCTCGGCGGTGATTTATGGCTCGCTGATCATTGGTATGGCGCTCCTTTGGCCGAAGATGGGGCCGCCCGTGGGGGGGTATTCGTGGAAGGAGCGGTTCGTTTCGCTGCCGCCGGCCTTCCCGATTTTCTTCGTGGTCTTCATCATCATCGTCTTCATCTACAACCCGTTCGGGGGCGACGCCTGGGGCACGCCGACGGAAGGGGGCGCTTTGGGGGCCTTCGTGGTGTTCCTGATGGCGCTTTGGAAGAAGATGGGCTGGAAGGAGTTTCGTGACGCGCTGATGGAAACGGCGAAGCTTTCGGCGATGATCTTCACGATCATCTGGGGGGTGTTGATCTATGTGCGCTTCCTTGGGTTCGCGGATCTGCCGGGTGCGTTCGCGGACTGGATTTCCTCGCTGCATTACAGCCCGATGATGATCCTGATCTGCATCCTCTTGGCCTACGCGGTGCTGGGGTGCTTCATGGATGCGATCGGGATGCTGCTTTTGACGTTGCCGGTGGTTTATCCGGCGGTGATGGCGCTCAATGGCGGGGAGAACGTGGCGGCGGCGGATAGTGCGTTTGGCATGTCCGGCCCGATGTGCGCGATCTGGTTCGGGATTTTGGTGGTGAAAATGGCGGAGTTCTGCCTGATCACGCCACCGATTGGCCTGAACTGCTTCGTGGTGGCGGGGGTGCGCGATGACCTGACGGTTCAGGACGTGTTCCGTGGCGTGACGCCGTTCTTCATTGCGGATGCGGTGACGATTGGCCTCCTCGTGGCCTTCCCGGCGATTGTGCTTTACCTGCCTTCACTGGCGTAGAGCCTTGAAACATCAAAACGCGCGCGTGAGGGTGAGCCCCACGCGCGCGTTTTGCCATGTGTAGAGCGGCACGGTGGAGCGTTGAAGTGTCGCGGCGGGCGGAGAACGTGTAAAGCGCAGCGCCCAGCCCAAGGACGTCCGAGAAGCCGTGCGAAAGCTCTGAGAAGCGGGTGAAGCGTTCAGCTGAGGGGCGAGTGTATGCCCCCTGAACCGGGGAGGAAAGGCGCGCGAATCCTTGGACTTGGTGTTGGAGACGGTTAGAACGGGCCTCCCAACCGATGGAGTGAGTGATGGATACTGCAGCCCGTATTGCCGAGACGATTGCCAAGGAGATCGGGGCCAATGCCCGACAGGTGGTGGCGGCAGTGGGGCTGTTGGACGAAGGCGCGACGGTGCCTTTCGTGGCGCGCTACCGGAAGGAAGTGACGGGAGGCCTGGATGACACGCAGCTTCGCACGCTGGCCGACCGTTTGGGCTACCTGCGCGAGATGGAGGATCGGCGAGGTGTGATTTTCGCTTCGATCACCGAGCAAGGCAAGATGACCGACGATCTGGCGCGCTCGATTGCCAAGGCGGGGACCAAGGCGGAGCTGGAGGATATTTACCTGCCCTATAAGCCGAAGCGGCGCACCAAGGCGATGATCGCGAAGGAAAACGGGCTGGAGCCGCTTCTGGACGCCATTCTGGCGGATCGGCACGCGGTGCCGGAGGCACTGGCCGCGGGATACGTGACCGAGGCTGTGGCGGATGCGAAGGCCGCATTGGAGGGCGCGCGGGATATTCTGGCGGAGCGCTTGACGGAAGACGCCGGGCTATTGGGCCGGTTGCGCGCTTGGTTGCATAAAGAAGCGCTGGTGACGGGGAAGGTGATCCCCGGCAAGGAGCAGGAAGGGGCGAAGTTCTCGGATTATTTCGACCACTCGGAGGCTTGGGCGACGATCCCCTCGCACCGGGCTTTGGCACTTCTGAGGGCGTCGAAAGAGGGGATCATCTCGCTCGATATCGGGCCGGAGCCTGAGGCCGGGAAGGCGCGGGCGGAGGCGATGGTGGCCTCAGTGGTGGAGGCAGCAGGCGAGGGCGCGGGCGACAAGTGGCTGCGCGCGGCGGCGGGCTGGACGTGGCGGGTGAAGCTTTCCATGTCGATGATGGTGGACCTGATGGGCGATATGCGGGCGCGGGCGCAGGAAGAGGCGATCCGGGTTTTTGCACGCAATCTCAAGGATTTGCTTTTGGCGGCTCCGGCGGGGGCGAAGCCTGTGCTGGGCCTTGATCCGGGCATCCGGACCGGGGTGAAGGCGGCAGTGGTGGATGCGACGGGGAAGCTGCTGGAGACGGCGACGCTTTATCCGTTCCAGCCAAAGATGGATGTGCGCGGCGCGGAAGCGGAGATCCTGCGGATGGTGGCGCGGCACGGGGTGGAATTGATCGCCATCGGCAATGGCACGGCGAGCCGCGAGACTGAGCGGTTGGTGGCGGATGCGCTGAAGGCCATTCCGAAGACGGTGAAGGCGCCGTTGAAAGTGGTGGTGAGCGAGGCGGGGGCCTCGGTGTATTCGGCGTCCGAACTGGCGGCGCGCGAGTTTCCGGGCCTCGACGTTTCGTTACGCGGTGCGGTGAGTATCGCGCGGCGGTTGCAGGATCCGCTGGCGGAATTGGTGAAGATCGAGCCGAAATCCATTGGCGTGGGCCAGTACCAGCATGATGTGGACCAGCATCGGCTGTCAAAATCGCTGGAAGCAGTGGTGGAAGACGCGGTGAACGCGGTGGGGGTGGATTTGAACACGGCCTCGGCGGCGCTCTTGAGCCATGTCTCTGGCCTCGGGCCGGGATTGGCGGAGGCTGTGGTGGCGCATCGGGACGCAAATGGCGCGTTCAAGGCGCGGAAGGAGTTGTTGAACGTGGCGCGCCTTGGCCCGCGTGCCTTCGAGCAATGCGCGGGGTTTTTGCGGATCACGGGGGGCGAGGAGCCACTGGACGCAAGCTCGGTGCACCCCGAAGCCTATGACGTGGCGCGGCGGATCGTGAAGGCTTGCGGGCGCGATATCCGGGCCTTGATGGGGGATACGGCGGCCTTGCAGCGGGTGAATGCGGCGCAGTTCGTGGACGAGCGCTTCGGTTTGCCCACGGTGAAGGATATTCTGGCGGAACTCGAAAAGCCGGGGCGAGACCCGCGCCCTTCGTTCAAGACCGCGACCTTCACCGACGGGGTGGAGGATATCAAGGATCTGAAACCCGGCATGGTGCTGGAAGGCACCGTGACCAATGTGGCCGCTTTCGGGGCCTTCGTGGATATCGGCGTGCATCAGGACGGGTTGGTGCATGTGAGCCAATTGGCGGACCGTTTCGTCAAAGACCCGCACGAGGTGGTGAAGGCGGGCGATGTGGTGCAGGTGCGGGTGACGGAAGTGGATGTGCCGCGAAAGCGCATCGGCCTTACCATGCGCAAGGATGGCGGCGCCTCGGCCAAGGAGGCGCGGGCAGAACGCGGTTCGGACAGGAGCGCGCCAAAGGGTGGCAAACCCGCACCGCGTTCGGCGCAAGCGGGGCCGCCGGAGAGCGGCGGGGCCTTTGGTGCAGCTTTGCGGGACGCGATGCGGAAGCGCTGAGCCAGCGGTGCGGGCGGACCGGGGCGCTGCCCCGGACCCCGGGATATTTCGAAAAGAGAAAG
>RFUP01000013.1 GCA_009922885.1 Paracoccaceae bacterium | reverse complement strand
GACCCGGAATACGCATCTTCAGACCTTTGAAGTCGTCCGCGGTTTCCATCTCTTTGTTGAACCAGCCGCCGGCCTGAGTGCCGGTGGAGCCACAGGTCAGAGCCTTGAGGCCGAATTCGCCCGAGAGCTCATCCCAGAGTTCCTGGCCGCCGCCATACATGACCCAAGCGGTCCATTCCTGAGTGGACATGCCAAACGGAACCGCGGTGAAGTAGTTGAAGCCAGCGTGCTTGCCGCCCCAGTAGTATTCAGCGCCGATGTAGGCTTGGGAGTTGCCCGAAGCGACTTCATCAAACACGTCGAACGCGCCGACGCGCTCGCCTGCGGCGAAGTATTCGACAGCAAAGTGGCCGTCCGAGATTTCGCCAATGCGCTGCGCGAGGCGCTGCGCCGAAAGGCCGAGGCCCGGGAAGTCACGCGGCCAGGTCGAAACGATGACCAGCTGCTTGCGCTCTTGTGCAACTGCGGGCGCTGCCAGTGCGGCACCGGTCCCGGCGATTGCAGCGCCTTTCAGAAACTTACGACGATCCATGTAGGAACTCCTCTCCATTGTCGTTAATCTGTAAGCCATTCTTGTTCGCGGCTCCGTCGTCACGTTAGCGGGGTAAAGGCAGGAGCCGCAACATTTTTATGCGCCCTAAACCCCGAATTGGGCAGAAAACCCGACCAATTCGTCTTGTTCTTCCTCATGCTTGCGGCACTTGGGATGCCAAATACGCCACATAGATGTCGAAACTCTGAGGATTCGACATAGAATCTCTGTTGACCACTTTTGCAGGATCTCCACCAAGAAGTAGCTTCTTTACCGGCACCTCAAGCTTCTTGCCGGAGAGTGTTCGGGGGATCTCTGCAACCTGAACGATTTCATTGGGAACGAATCGTGCAGATAGGCTTTGCCGGATCGAGTTATTGATTTTCGCTTGGAGAGCGTCGTCGAGTTTGATCCCGGGGGCTAGCATGACAAACAGCGGCATGAAGCTCTCGCGACCAAGGAACTCAAGGTCTACCACCAAGCTATCCACGACCTCGTCCAGCGCTTCTACGGCTCGATAGATTTCGGACGACCCCATGCGCAGGCCCTTACGGTTGATCGTCGCATCCGAGCGCCCGTAGATGACGGAGCCGCCTTCAGGCGTGATTTCGATCCAGTCGCCGTGTGTCCAGACACCGGGGAAAGTCTCGAAATAGGAAGACTTCAGGCGCGCATTCTCTGGGTCATTCCAGAAATAGAGCGGCATTGATGGAAGTGGTTCGGTGCACACCAGTTCGCCGACGATGGAAAACACCTCGTTGCCCTCTGGATCGAAGGCTCGCACAGCATTTCCGAGAGCGCGGCATTGCATCTCTCCGGCGCGCACGGGCAGCATTGGGTTCCCGCAGACAAACGCCCCGGCCAGATCGGTGCCACCGGAAATCGGGGCGAGCCAGAGATCTGACTTAACCTCTTTGTAAATCCAGTCATATGCTTCTGGAGGGAGAGGAGAGCCGGTGGAACCAATCGCTTTCAGCGCGCTCAGGTCAAGTTCGGCTCTCGGCTTGATCCCTGCCTTTTGGCAGGCGGTGAAATAGGCCGCACCAGCGCCAAAGAACGTTAGCCCTTCTTCAGCGACCATTTTCCAGATGTTCATCATGTCAGGATGGTGAGCTGCACCATCTATACAGAGCAGGGTCGCGCCTTGCATCAGAGCGTGCCATTGCGAGTTCCACATGATCCAACCGGAAGAGGTCAACCATGCAAACCGCGTGTCTGTACCAATATCGGTGTGAAGGGTTTGTTTCGTGAACTCGAGAAGCACGCCGCCATGTCCGTGAACGATCGGCTTGGGGTTTCCTGTTGTCCCGGACGAGTACACGATCCAGAGCGGGTGATCGAAGGGGACCTGTTCGGTGTTTGAAGAACCCTCGCCATCCGTCAGGCCGTACCAGTCGATGCCACCTTCGGGGACGTCGCCGACCACGGGAACCACGATGTAGCTGGAGACTGAAGGCAACCCGCCTCGGATCAGCGCGTTCACGTCTTGTCGATTATAGGTCTTGCCCGCGTTGATGTATCCGTCCTGCGCGATGAGGACTTTCGGCTCGATTTGCTGGAAGCGGTCAAGGATGGCGACATGCCCCATGTCCGGCGCGCAAAGCGACCAAACCGCACCAATGCGGATCGTTCCCAGAAAAGCGATGAGGGCGGCTTCGTCATTCGGGAGGATGGCGACAACCCGATCGCCCTTTTCCACGCCCATAGATCGTAGAGTATTTGCGAAAGCGGCTGATTTTCTCGCCAAGCCTGCCCAAGTGAGCACTTTTCGACCGAATGTCTCCGACCGAAAAATGATAGCTTCTTGGTCAGGCTTCGTTTCCGCGTGACGCAGCACTTGATCGGCTAGGTTCAGTTGAGCGCCAGTGAACCATTCAGCGCCCGGCATCGCGCGATTTGCCAGAATCTGGTGATGCGGCTGGGAGGCGCGCAGGGAGAAGAATTCCCAGATTGATTGCCAAAAATCTTCCAGATGGCTGACGGACCACTCCCACATCGCGGGATAGCTTTGAAAGGATAGGCCTTTGTGCGCGTCGAGCCAGCGCATGTATTCAGCCATGCGAGTGGCATTCGCGCGTTCAGGCGAAGGCTCCCACAGGATAGGACGTGTCATTGGAGCATCGCTCCATGAATTAGTGCTTTGAGTTGCGCTCTGGCTGGATAGGAGGAGGAGGGGGTCAGCTGTGTGAAGAAAACGACGCTCATGTCGTGTACCGGGTCGACCCAGAAAAAGGTCGAGGCCATTCCGCCCCAAGAAAAGTCGCCAATTGAGCCTGGGGTGCGAACACGGCCAGGATTCAGCACGACCGATCCCCCGAGGCCAAACCCCATGCCTTCCATCGGTTGCTCTGCGAAGCTGGTTGGGCCCATTGAGGCAATGTCGCCTGGAAGGTGGTTGCGCATCATAAATTCGAGTGTCTTTGGCGACAGCAGACGGCCATTTTGGCCCGCGCCGCCCGAACGAAGCATTTCGCAAAAGCGCATGTAATCATCGATTGTGCCCACGAGACCGCCACCGCCGGAATGCATGGTTGCGTTTAGCCATGGAGATCCGTCCTGACCGTCAACACGCCGGAGGATTGGCCCGCCGGCGCGCTTTGCATTCAGAGCCATCGCATTGCCTTCGAGCGATGAATAAAGCGCGGCGAAGCGTTCCTTACCGCCTTTGGGGACGCTGAAACCTGTTTCGGTCATTCCGAGGGGCGCGAAAATTTCTTCGTTGAAGTAGGCCTCTAGCGACTTCCCGGCGACCACTTCGATAATGCGGCCAAGCACGTCGATCGATACCGAGTACTCCCATCGCGCGCCCGGTTTGAAAGCGAGCGGCAGTTCGGCCAATTCTTTAACCTGATCGGCCAAGGGGCCTGCGTCCGCACGGAAGATGAGGCCACGCTCGTCCATTGCCTTGGGGAGGACGCCTACGTTGAACGGGTAGCTCATCCCCGAGGTGTGGGTGAGCAAATGGTGCACGGTTGGGGTGGCGCATCGTTCGGTTTCTTCGATGCTTTCTGCGCCCGGAACCAGTGCATGACATTTGGAGAATTCGGGTAAAAAATCGGAAATCGGAGCATCCAGATGGAAGAGGCCTCGCTCGACCAACATCATGATCGCAACCGAGGTTATCGGCTTCGTCATGGAATAAATCCGGACGATACTGTCCCTTGTCATGGGAGTAGCAGCTTCGACGTCGCGGTTGCCGACTGCGGAGAAGTAGACCTCTTTGCCGCCTCTCGCGATCAGGACCGAGCTGCCAGGATAACGTCCGCGGTCCAAATAGCTTTGCATCCAGCTATCGATGCGGTGGAGACGCTCGACATCGAAGCCAGCGGCTTCGGGCGTGACCCGATCCATGAAAACTCTCCCTCTCTTCCCTACGGCGGCGACATGATGATATTCGGGCCGGAAACCCGTACCATCGCGCCTGTGCGATAGGCCGTTTCCTGGATTTTCCCGATTGTCGCTTTGTCGATCGGCTTTTTCGTTTCCCTGTCTGCGACCAGTTCGAGAGCACACATCAGACCATGCCCGCCACGCACGTCCCCGATGAGCGCGTGCTTCTTCTGGAGTGCCAAGAGCCCCTCATGGAGTTCTGCTCCGCGAATGGCGGCATTCTTGTTCACTTCAAGCCTCAGGGTTTCTTGCAGGCAAGCGACAGCCGCTGCAGCGCCCACAGGGTGGCCTGAGTAGGTGTAGCCATGCCCGATTGCCGCAGCGCCGGTTTTGTCATTTTCGAAAACTTCAACGACTTGTTCGGCGATCATGACGGCACCGAACGGGAAGTATCCGTTCGTTATTGCTTTGGCGGTGCACATGAAGTCGGGCTGTACGCCCCAATGCCGGGAGCCGGTCCAGGAGCCTGTGCGCCCAAAGGCCGTGATCACTTCGTCTGCGATCAACAGGATGCCGTTGCGACGGCAAATTTCTGCAACGCCGGGCATGAAGCTCTTGTGGGGTGGAATGACACCGCCCGCACCGAGGATTGGCTCCATGATGAATGCGGCAATTGTGTTGGCGCCTTGGAAGGCAATTTCGTCTTCCAGAGCCTGCAGGCAAAGTTGCGCCAGTTTTTCTGGGTCAGACTCGTTGAAGGGATTGCGATATGTATAGGGCGCGGGGATGTGATGGCATCCGGGCAAGAGAGGCTCGTATTGTGTGCGAAAATTGGCATTGCCGTTCACGCTCGCCCCGCCGAAATGGGTGCCGTGATACCCTTTCTTCAGGGACAGGAATTTCGTGCGAGAGGCCTCACCCCGGATTTTGTGGTACTGGCGGGAAAGGCGCAGAGCGGTTTCTACAGAGTCGGACCCGCCCGATGTGTAGAACGCTCGGGTCAGGCCATCCGGAGCGAAGAACGACCGTAGCATCTCCGAAAGTTCGATAACGGCATCGTTCGAGGTGCCGCGGAAGGTCGAGTAGTATGGCAGTCGGTTCAACTGGGCGTAAATCGCGTCTTTGACCGGCTGGCAGGAGAAGCCGAGGTTCACGTTCCAGAGCCCGCCGACGGCATCAACAACTTCGTGGCCGTCGACATCAATGATCTTCACCCCATGGCCTTCGGTGATGATGGTGGGCGGATTCATCAGGCTGTCCGATGGGGCAGTCATCGGATGCCACATGGAGCGCGCATTGTGCTCTTTGAGCCAGTTCTGATCTTTCATCGAAACTCCTTTTGGTCAGGCTGCAGGGCGCAGATGTGCGGGAACGTGGCCGCCCAACCGATTGATCAATTCCTGAGCGCCTTTGGCCAAGGCTGCTCTAATCTCGCTGCGTAGTTCTGGTGTCATTCGTGCGACGGGAGCCGCAATGGCAATTGCCCCCATTACGCGCTCTTCGGCGTCGAAAATCGGTGCGGCGTGTGAGTGGACATCCTTTTCGAACCCGCCAACGCTTTCCGCGATCCCGGATCGGCGCACTTCAGCGATTTGCTCTCTGATCCGTTTGGGGTCCGTTACGGTTTCTTGGGTGTGAGGTTTGAGGGGCGCAGAGAGTATCGCCTTGATCTCAGGCTCGGGCAGAAATGCGAGCACCGCGAGACCTGACCCGGTGCCATGGAATGTCAGAACCGACGCATCATCCATGGTGACGCGTGTGCCGTGGCGCGATGAAAGCGCATGCACCGTCGTGACAAGCCGCCCGCCTTGCAGAAGCGACATATGTGCAGTCTCACCCGTGGTATCCGCAAGGGTGCGCAGAACAGTGGAAGCGGCTTCGCGCATCGGCACTGTTGCTTCGCGCAGGCTGGCGAGCCGCAAGACTGCAGGACCAAGACGATACTCCCGAGCGCTGCCTGCTTGCTCGACGAAGCCCGCGTTTTGAAGCTCAGTGAGAAGCCGGAAAGCCGTTGCCTTGTTCACTCCGGCAAGGCGCGCCATCTCGCTCAAACCGATGAGCGGGCGTGCGAGAGTGAAGTGATCAAGCAGGGTGAGGGCTTTGGTAACGGTTCCCATCGTTCTCGCTGTCGTCGGCCTGAGGGTTTCAAGGGCATGAGAGTTTTGAAAAGCTCATTTCCAAAAGTGTTGACAGACTCGGCCTGCGACTGTCAATCTGAAATAGAACCGATGGTTCAAATAATGAACCGACGCTTTAGCGTCCGGCACACAGGGAGAAAACAGATGTCCATGAAGCCCTTCTTGGGAAGCGCTCTTGCTTTGTTGATGGCCGCGACGGCCGGAAGTGCATTGGCAGAGTATCCGGAAAAGCCCGTTACGTTTATCGTTCCTTGGCCGCCGGGCGATCTTGAAGATGTTCTGACGCGAATGATCGCAGAGGAACTGCAAAACGAAACCGGCACACCTGCTGCCGTGGTCAACAAGCCGGGTGGCGGCGGTGTTGTGGGTGGCGTAGAGGTCGCAAGCGCGCGGGCAGATGGCTACACCATCGGGTCATTCACAGTGGGTATCCCAACTGTGAAGACGATGGGGGCTGACGCCCAGATCGCGCCCGATGCACTGGAGCCGGTCGGGATCTTTCTTACCTATCCCTTCCTGATCGCCGCAAAAGGCGACGCCCCCTACAGCAACATGGCGGAGCTTGCCGAACACTCCAAGTCGAACGAAGTGCGTCTCGGTCACTTCGGCTATGGGATCGAACCGACCATGATGACGTTCTACGGAATCGGCGAGCTTGGCGGTAAATTCTCCGCCGAAGCTGCGTTTGATGCTGTTGACTGCTCCACGCTGGCAAACGGCGATGCGGATGTCATCAACACGACAGCGCAACTCGTGCTGCCTTGCTTGAACGAGATCAAGGTGCTCGCCACGATCACTGGTGAGCGGACCGCGATCACGCCTGACACCGCAACACTTGGCGAACAGGTTCCGGCACTCGCAGGGGCATCCCTCTGGAACGGCCTGTTTGTTCCCAAAGGAACGCCGCAGGAAGTGAAAGACAAGATTGCAGCTGTCGCCCAGAAAGTGATCGCTTCGGATGCCGCCCAAGAGATCGCAAAAACCACTGGTGCGCTTGTCTATTGGCAAGATCAGGCGGCTTCAGTGGCTCAGGTTGCGAAAGACATGAAGGACCTTGCGGCCCTTCGTGAGAAACTTGGTGTGAACTAAGCGCGCCATCTGGTGCCCGGCTGATTTGGTCGGGCACCTGTTTGTCTCGAATGCACTGAGGAGAGCTCATGTCTGAAAAGAAAGAGACGGGGGCGAACCGTCTTGAGGCAATGGCCCTAACGGTGATTTTCTTTCTTTGCTCTGCAACTCTCTTGGGTTTGATCGGGACTGCGACGCGCACGAATGCCAGGGGGGGATGGTGGACGCAGCCTTGGCTGATGCCGTCTCTTGCCTTGGGTGTTTTGGTGCTGACCAATGCAATTACTCTTTGGCGTGAGGTTGCTGATATTAGAAAGCACCCGCCAAGCCAGGATGAGAAACAGGCAGCCCGTTCGGCAATCTTGAGCTGGCTCCTGCCTTTGGAGTTTCTTACCTATTTCGGGGCTTATGTCTGGGCGACCCAACATACGGGTTATGCAGTCGGGACGCTCCTGTTTGTCCTCTTCCTTTCATGGCGCGCTGGACTGCGAGAAAAGCGCTGGTTTCTAGCCGGGCTTGGTCTGGTCTTGTTCATGGTGCTCGTTTTCCGCGTAGGCTTGGGAGTGTGGATGCCGGCTCCTGACTATTACGACCTGTTTCCGAAAGAGATACGCACCATGCTGATGCGCTGGTTCTGAGAGGGCTGACGATGGAGTTTTTCCTGCTCGGCCTCCAACAGTTGGGTGACCTACCTGTTGTTCTCGCAATGGTGTTCGGAGCCATTCTTGGCGTGATCGTCGGCGCAATCCCCGGTGCGGGGGCGGCTGTCACGATTTCGATCTTGTTGCCGACAACATTCGGAATGGAGCCCCTTACGGGAATGACGCTGCTCTTGGGCGTTTACTGTGGGTCGGCCTACGGATCCGCGATACCTGCCATTATGATCAACACGCCCGGCTCGCCTGTTGCGGTTTTGACCGCACTTGAAGCCAAACCCTTTGTGGATCGCGGTGAGGCGCGCCGAGCCATGAGTCTGGCCTATTCGGCGTCTTTTGTTGGCGGGGTGACGGCTGTGCTCGCCCTTATGCTGCTGACCTTGCCTTTGGCAAATGTTGCCAAGAACTTCGGCTCGGCCGAATTCGCGATGCTCGCGCTGGCGGCCTTGGTGTTGGTCGTGGTCGGCCACACTGGCCGACGGGTCGAAGCGACGGCAGCAATGGCCTTCGGACTTTTTCTAGCGACCATCGGGATCGAAACTGCGTTCTCGACTCAACGCTACACATTTGGCCAAACATCTCTTCTGGGGGGCATCCCGTTGGTGCCTCTCGTCATCGGCCTTTTCGCCATGTCGGAGGCCTTGGTGCAATTGACCGCGAAAACGGTGGAGCGGCCGCCAGTCCAACTCGGCGGGACGTTCTTCCAAGGTTTTGGTGAGGTTTTCCGCTACAAGGTAACGCTGTTTGGATCATCCATATTTGGGATCATTTGCGGGATTATGCCGGGCGTAGGCGAGTTTCTAGCCCAGCAGGTCAATTATGTTTGGGCGCGCAAACTGTCGCCCGACGGCGCGAACTTCGGCAAAGGTGCGCCGGAGGGCATTATCGTCTCGGAGGCCACGAACAATTCAGTTCCTCCTGCCGCGCTTATTCCGATGCTCGCTCTGGGAATTCCCGGAGAGGAACTGACGGCGATGATGCTGGCGGTATTCCTCGTGCACAACGTCGTGCCAGGGCCTGATCTGTTCATCAATCGCCCCGAATTCGTCGCAGGCCTTTATTGGACTCTCCTTCTGATGAACTTCGTCATCATCGGGTTTCTGCTGGTTGCCACAGGGGCGATTGCGCGGGCTGCGCTGATGAACAAGAGGTTTCTGGGCGTGGCGATCCTGACCCTTTCGCTGATCGGGACTTACGCCTCGAACTACCGTTTCTCGGACGTTGGAATTGCGATGGTCTTTGCCCTTCTCGGTTATGTGCTTAGGTCGCACCGTTGGCCGTTGACGCCGATCCTTCTGGGGGTGGTGATGGGGCCGATACTTGAAGGCAGGATGCGGCAGGCACTTGGGGGGGCGAATGGCGATCTCACCATCTTTGTTACGCGCCCGATTTCCGCAGTCATGGTTCTGGCATTGGTTGCCCTGATCGTATTCTCTTTCCGCGGATGGCTAAAGTCCCTAGGGGGCAAGCCAGGTTGGCAGAGCAATGACTATTGAACGGTCGCGAAGCACAGCGTTGCGCAAAAGAGGGTTGCCAAAGATGGCAGCTCGGATCGATGTCGAAGCCGTTTTCGATATGGCGCCACAAGCGCCGGACAAGTATTTCGATCTGAAAACCGTTTGGATGCCATAATGACTGAAAGCCTTCTCGAACGCCGTGCCCGACTGCTTGGCCCGAACATGTCCACATTCTATGAAGAGCCCGTGCACCTCGTTCGGGGGGAGGGCGTGTGGCTTTGGGACGCGGACGGCAGGCAATATCTGGATTGCTACAACAACGTTCCGCATGTCGGGCATTGCAACCCGAAGGTTGTGAAGGCGATCTGCGATCAGGCCAGTACGCTGAACACCCACACACGGTACTTGCATGAAGGCATCCTGGACTATGTCGAGGCCCTCACCGGCACTTTCGGCCCGAAGTTCGACACAGCGTTGATGTGCTGCACCGGGTCGGAGGCAAACGATGTGGCCCTCCGGATGGCGCAAGCCCTTACCGGCAAGACAGGCGTAATCGCGACCGATCATACCTATCACGGTAACACCACAGCAGTGCACCAGCTTTCGCGCTCGAACCCGCCGCCCGGAGGGTATTGGGAAAGCGTTGCCTTCGTGCCTGCCCCCGACAGCTACAGGCCATTAGGCGGCGAAGCCGGTTTGGCGCATGGCCGCGCATTTGCCAAAGAAGTCGAAAAACAGATCGCCGCTCTTGAGGAAAAAGGCTTCGGTTTCTCGGCACTCATGTTGTGCCCGTTCTTTGCGAACGAAGGCTTTCCCGACCTCCCTCCCGGGTGGCTCGATCCGACGGTAGAGGTCGTGCGGAAAGCTGGGGGCGTGATTATCGCAGACGAGGTACAGCCAGGTTTCGGGCGCTTGGGTTCCCACTTCTGGGGGCATGAAAAGCTTGGTTTCACGCCGGACATCGTAACCATCGGAAAACCGATGGCGAACGGGCATCCAGTGGCGGCGGTCGTTGCGCCGCGCGAGACGATGTATGAGTTCCGGAACAACTTCCGCTACTTCAACACATTCGCAGGAAATCCGGTGTCGTGTGCGGCGGCAATGGCAACCCTGAATGTGGTCCTCGAAGACAGGCTGCAAGAAAACGCGCGCCTTGTCGGGGACTACGCCAAGCAGGGGCTTCAGGAGTTGGCAGCCCGCCATGAAGCCATTGGCGATGTGCGCGGTTCGGGGCTGTTCTTCGGCGTCGAGTTAGTGACTGATCGAGAGAGCAAAGCACCTGCAACGGCTTACACGAAGCAGATCGCAAATGGTATGCGGCAGCGGGGGGTTTTGTTGAACTTCCTCGGAAAGCATTACAACGTCCTGAAAATGCGGCCTCCGATGGTTTTCACAAAGGCGAATGTCGATCAGGTGATCGAGACGCTCGACCGTGTTCTTGCCGAGACGCCCTTGGGATGACAGAGCAAATCGTGCGACAGGCTGCACAGCTTTGGGGGTTTGATCCGGAAACAGTGAGCCTCGCTGCGCGACGGGAAAACTCCGTTTACAGGGTTGATCAAGGGAGCGGTTTCGCGCTTCGCCTTCATCGCCCCGGATATAGAACCAGTGCGGAATTGTCATCGGAACTCAAATGGATGACCGCTTTGGCCGAGCAAGGGATGAACGTTCCTCTTGCGTTTCCGAGTAAATCTGGCGGGCTTATTGAAACCGTTGAGGGTGTGCAGGTCGATGTGATCTCTTGGCTGCCGGGACAAATGCTAGGGAAACAAGGCGCATTGGAAGGTGTGGCGGATCGGCCAAGCCTTGCATTCCAACTGGGCCAACTCCTCGCGGAATTACACCGCCTGTCCGATACATGGGTGCCTCCAGCCGATTTTGTTCGGCCGAGTTGGGATCAGGATGGTTTGGTCGGTGATAACCCGATCTGGGGGCGGTTCTGGGAACACCCGCATTTGTCAAAAGACGAGCGCAACCTGTTTATTGCCGCCCGCGATCGGGCCCGGTCGGATATGGCGGGGCTTGTGGACCAAGATTACGGCCTCATACACGCCGACGCGATTACGGAAAACTTGATGCTGCATCAGGGGCGACTGTCTCTGATCGACTTCGATGACGGCGGGTGGGGCTTTCGGGATTTCGAACTTGCCACATTTCTTTTCCGGCAAGTCGAGGCTGAGGATTATGCCGAACTTCGCGCCGCTCTTCTTGAAGGCTATGCGAAGCGTCGGGAAGTGCGCCTGGAGGCACTAGATCTTTTTCTGGCGCTGCGCGCACTGACCTACCCCGGCTGGATCATCGAGCGCATCAATGAACCGGGCGGGGCGGAAAGATCCGAGCGCGCAATCAGGCAAGCGGTGTCATTGGCGCGTGCCTATCTGGAGGGAACCAAATGAGCGACAAGACCATTCTCGTCATCGGGACATACGACACCAAGGACGACGAACTCAGTTATGTCGCGGAGCGGATTCGGTCGCAAAGCGGTGGCGTCCTGACGATGGATGTGAGCGTCTTGGGAGACCCCAAGACTCCATGCGACATCTCAAAACATGATGTCGCCAAGGCGGCTGGGGCGAGTATCGACGAGGCGATTGCCGCAGATGACGAGAATGTCGCCATGCAAATCATGGCGCGAGGTGCAGCACAGGAAGCATTGCGCGCCTGGCGCGATGGGCGCATTCACGGCGTGATCGTTCTTGGTGGGACCATGGGCACTGATCTTGCCTTGGATGTTTGTGGCGCTTTGCCCCTTGGCGTGCCGAAATACATCGTCTCCACGGTCAGTTTTTCCGCCATGCTTCCGCCCGAACGTATTGCGGCGGATGTGCAGATGATCCTCTGGGCTGGAGGACTCTACGGGTTGAACTCTGTCTGCAAGTCGTCTTTGAGCCAAGCGGCTGGTGCTGTTCTTGGTGCCGCCCGTGCAGTTGAGCCTCCGACTCGCGACCGCCCTCTGATCGGTATGACGAGCTTCGGCAAGACGATCCTCCGATATATGGTGCACCTGAAGCCAGCCTTGGAAGAGCGCGGCTTCGAAGTGGCCGTTTTCCATGCGACGGGTATGGGAGGGCGTGCCTTCGAGTCCCTGGCCGCAGAAGGGGCTTTCGCCGCAGTGATGGATTTTGCGCCTCAGGAGATCGTTAATCACTTGATGGGCTCCGGAATTTCTGCCGGGGCCGATCGGATGGAGAATGCCGGTCGCCGTGGTGTGCCACAAATGATCGCGCCAGCGTGCTACGATCTAGTGGACCTCATCGGCTGGCAAGACATCCCGCAACATTTGGCAAATCGACCCGCTCATGCTCATAATCGGCTTCTGACCTCTATTGTGCTCACATCAGAGGAGCGGCGCTCAGTTGCCCGGGAAATGGCACGGAAACTTGCCGGAGCTGAGGGCCCTGTGCGCTTTTTCCTCCCATTGCAGGGATGTAACGAATGGGACCGTCAGGGCGGGCCGCTACATGATGCGGACGGACTGGAAGCGTTCAGCAGCGAAATCAGGAAGCAACTGGGTGCTGATGGCCGCCTTGAGGCCCTGGATTGCCACATCAATGACGCCGCATTTGTAGAACGAGTGCTTGAGGTCTTCGACGAGTGGGTCGAACAGGGTATCATCCGTTGCTGAAGAAAGGCACGGGAGCAGGGGGCGCTGCCCCCTCTGCCTTCGGCATTCACCCCCGGGATATTTGGGAAAGAGAACTGCAAATTTCTCTTTGAAAAATATCCCCGCCGGAGGCATCCAAGGTTTGACAAAGCGCATCCGACAGGTCGTGATTGCGCCGCAAATCAGCGGAGCGGCTCATGCCTGCGTTGTTGAACGCAATTCTCGCTTTAGAATCTTTCCGATTTCTGAGCGGGGAAGCAATTCGACAATTTCGATCTTCTGGATACGCTGGAACTTTCCGAGTTTTGCGTTCGCGGCCGTTCTTATTTCTTCCGAGCTTCTGATCGCGCCTTCTTTCAGAACGACGAACCCCATCGGAGTTTCGCCCCATTCATCAGAGGGAATGCCGATGACCGCAGCGTCTACAACATCCGGATGGCTCAACAGGGTCCGTTCGAGGTCGTCGGCGTATATGTTGAAGCCGCCCGAAATGATGACGTCCTTCTTTCGATCGGAGAGGATGAGGAAACCGTCGTTGTCGAAGCACCCCATGTCTCCGGACCGGAAGAAAACAGTGCCGTTTTGGTCTTTCCAGAGCGAGGCTTCGGTCAGGTCGTCGCGGTTCCAGTAGCCGCTCATCATGGACGGGCCTCGCCCGACGACTTCGCCAGTTATACCGGTCGCGACTTCCGCACCTTGATCCGAAATGATCCTGATATCGACGCCTGCGGCAGGCTTTCCAACGGTATGCAGCTTTTCCGGCGTCTCGTCGGCCACCAGCACACAAACACCGCCGCCTTCGGTCAGTCCGTAGAACTCCATGAGTTTACCGGGCATTCTGTCGAGCACTTCGCGTTTTACGCCTTCGCGGAGTGGGGCCGAGGTGCAGAACTTTCGCTGTAGGTTTGAGAGATCTGTTTTCGGGAAATCCGCATGGTCGAGCAATCTGCGGAAAAGCACCGGAACGAGCATGGTGTGCGTGATTTTTTCGCTTTCGGCGAGCCTCAGCCATTCGCCAGCATCGAACTTCGGCATGAGCACCACCGTCGAGCCACCGGCCAAGGTGGGAAGGAAAGAGACCAAAGTGGTGTTCGAACAGAGAGGTGTAGACAGGAGGGTTCGCGCAGCGGCATCGTAGCCATTCGGCTCGATCCGGTCCATCTGGGCGGCGCGCAGGCGGTGGCTGTGCAGGATGCCTTTGGGCACACCTGTTGTGCCCGAGGAGTAGATGATGTTGAAACCATCTTCCATCGTGACTTCCACGTGGGGGTCTGCCGTTGAGGCCTGACTCAGCAGAGATAGCCACTCAGACCCAATTGGATTGAAGACCCGCGGGCAGGATGCGGATGCGTCCTCTCCCAAACCTTTAAGATCATCGGACAAGAAGAGAACCTTCGCGCCGCAATCTTTCGCCATGATGCCGAGCGCTTCTTTCGAGGCCATGGAAGAAAGCGGAACAATGATCCCTCCGGCTTTGAGGGTGCCGATGAAGATCTCGGCTGCGGCCACTGAGTTGGGGCTGAGGATCGCAACTCTATCGCCTTTAGCGATGCCCAGCCCGATGAGGGCCTGAGCCACGCGATTTGTTGCTTCGCTGAATTCTGCCCATGTGCGCCTGTCCTCCCCGCAAATCACCGCGTCGCGATTGGGGTAGGTGCTTTCCCGGGCGCGGATCATATCGATTACTGTGGTGCGGAGCGGGATTGCGGGGGCGACGGGCGTGATCGGGAGCATCATTCTTCACCTTCGACTTTGCCGCGGAGGGATTTCACTTCGCCCCGGATGGTTTTGGCCTTCAGGCGGCGACGCTGGCTGCCCAGAGTTGGTTTGGTGGCGATGCGTCGCTTCGGAGCCACCAGTGCCTTTTGGATCAACTCCGCGAGGCGCTGGCGGGCGATTTCACGATTGCGCGCTTGGCTGCGGGTTTCATCACATTGAATGACGATCGCGCCTTCTTGGGTCCAGCGGCGGCCTGCGAGCCGCTTGAGCCTGGTCTTGACCGGACCCGAGAGATGGGGCGAGCGTTCGGCCTCGAACCTGAGTTCAACTGCCGTGGAAACCTTGTTCACGTTCTGCCCGCCTGGTCCGGACGCGCGGATGAATTGCTCGGTGAGTTCCCAATCCGCTATCGATATTCCTTCAGCAACCCAGAGCACTGGCATTCTCCTCGTGGCAATGGGCGGGAGAAAATACCGCATCTTGCAGAAAGTCAAAGGCCGCCCCGATTTCTCGGAACGGCCCTAGAGATAGGAGGTGGGGCCGGTTAGGCTACACCAATTTCCGGGTTTTTCCGCCAAGGGCTGCCTTAGCTGAGCCACCTTTCAACTGTTCCGGCACCTCTCTCCGCAATCCCATTAGACACTG
>RFUP01000120.1 GCA_009922885.1 Paracoccaceae bacterium | reverse complement strand
AGCGCGTTTGACGGGGCGAGGGAGCCGAGGCGGTCGGGCCATTCGACGAGACAGATCGCGGTTTCGAAGGCGTCGACGAGGCCGAGTTCAATGGCTTCATCTGCGGAAGAAAGGCGGTAGAGATCGGCGTGCCACAGCTCGGCCTCGGGGGTGTCATAGACTTGCACCAGCGTAAAGGTGGGTGAGGGCACATCTTCTGGCACGGGCAAGAGCGACTGTATCAGGGAGCGCGCGAAATGGGTTTTTCCGGCGCCGATTGAGCCAGACAGCAAGAGCACATCGCCAGCGCCGAGGTGCCCGCCCAGCTTGGTGGCGAGGGCGGCGGTTTCCTCTGGGGAATGAAGGGTGATTTGGAGGGGCGCGCTGGACATGGCGTGAGGATACCCTCTCGCCGCGCCGCCGCAAGCCTCAGCTGACGGCGCGGTTTTCCCACGGAGCAGAGCGCAGCGGTCTGGATGTGGTGGCGAAGAGGATCAGGCAGGACCCACCGGGAAGGCGGGTGGCCATGGCCGAGACGGAAAGACCGTCTTTCCGATGCAGGATAGCCAGATCGGGAGGTGGCGTGCGGGACCGATCGATATAGGCGAGCAGTTGATCCCAGAAGGGTGAGGGCGCGCAGAGGTCGCGCCAATGGGCGACGGCATTAATCAGCGTGCTGTTCGGGGAGACAGCGGTTTCGCCATCGGGCCAGACCGTATCGAAGGCGGCGTTCTGAAGGGACAATGTGCCGTTGGGAGCGAATAGAACCACGGCCTGATCGAAGTAATTCAGAATGGCGCGGATCTGTTTCAGTTCCTGCCGGAAGTGGCGGGTGAGGGAAATCTCGTCTGTGATGTCTTCGATCAGGAAGGCGAGGGTTCCATCAGGGTGTGGCCGGCCCGTGATGCGGAAGGTCTGGCCGGAGGGCAGTGACCATGTTTCCAGGAGTTCACCCGACGGCGCATCGCCGCCGATGCCCATGATTTTCTGCCGCCATTCACGGATGTCTTTCGGTTCAGGCATGGTGTGGTTGTCGCGCATGGCGTCGAAGAAGCCGAGGATGAAGGGGCGCGAGGTGAGGAAATCGACCGAAAGGTTTGTGAGATCCAAGAGCGCTGGATTGAAAAGCGCAAGGCGGCGTTCCTTGTCAAAGATCGCGAGGCCGATGGACAGGTTGGCGAAGGTTTTGGTGAGCGTCTGGACGAAGCTGCGCTGGATGGTTTCGGCCCGGATAACCTCGTCGAGCGGCAAGGCGGTGTAATGCACATCCTCACCCAGCCGCGTGCAGGACACTTCAAACCACAGTTCTTCCTGCTTGCTGACACAGCGGACGCTTTTGGGGCGCATTTGCACCTCAGCGAGATCACGCGGGTCGAAGGCGGCGCCGAGCGAGGCCTGTTCGACTGGCTTCTCGTTTTGTTTGCCGATGAGCGACAGATAGGCGCGGTTGCCCCAAACAACCTGACCAGATGCACCGACGCACCACATCGGGCAGGCCGCATATTCGGCGGCGCCGAGGGGACGCGCACTGTTTGGGGCGGGCTTTTCCTGTGGGTCTGGCGATTTTGGCGGAATTTCGACGCGGAGCGCATCGTTGAGCGGGATGATCTGCAGACAAAGCTTCGACCCTCCCACTTCCGGAATGGAAAGCTGACGCAGGATGCCATCTGGCGTTTTCGGGAAGTCGGGGAAGCGAGGAGAGATGGCGCGGCGCAGGTGGAGCCATTCGATGCTTCCCGGCGTGTCTGCGCCATTCAGGAGCGCCAATGCCTCGTCATTCGCATCGAGAAGGTTGGAGCCGGAAAAGAGCAGGCATGCCGTTCCTGATTGGGCCTGAACCGGAGAGGGGGATTTCGAACGCGCGCTCCAGAGAATGGCCGCGAAGACTGCGGCGGCACCCAGAACGGCGGGCAGGAGGGTTTGGACCAAGAGATCTGCGTAACCGGGCACTCGACCGCCTCCGAAGCTTTGCGGCGAATGTGACCCTGAATGGTTAAGGCAGAGTTAATGGGAGGCTCAAATTCGCAGGGCTTGGTTCTCGCCCAAGGGAATCTCGTTTCCGGGGGCCTTCGCATCGATCCGCCCGCGAGGCCACGTCACCTCTACAATGGCACCACAGCGTTCGGGTTGTTCGCTGGAGGGAAGGAAGGGATCGCCGCCATTTGCGAAGACAAGTTCGGCGCCGGACCGTTCGAGCAGGGTCTTGGCAATAAAAAGACCAAGACCCATGCCTTCGTACTCGGGGCGTTGTTCACTGCGTTCCTGCGTGCGGCGGCGGGGCATGAAAGGGTCGCCGATGCGGCCGATCAGATGGGAGGGATAACCGCGCCCGTCGTCCATGATGCGGACGGTGATCTGGGTGGTGGACCACTCGCATTCCACCCATGTTTTCGAGCGGGCGAAATCGACGGCGTTCTGCACGAGGTTGCGGATGCCATGGATGATTTCCGGGCTTCGCAGGATCGAAGGCTGCGGCAAATCCCCGTCAATGCTGGGCAGTTCGGAGAGGATAACGTCCTTGCCTCGCGCGATGTGGGGTTCGGCGGCTTCGCGGATCACGGCGGTGAGGGGCGCTTGGCGGAGGTGAAGGTCGTCCTTTCCGGCGCGGCCCATCGAGCGGAGGATATCGCGGCAGCGGTCGGCTTGTTCGCGGATGAGGCGGGCGTCTTCCTGAAGTTCCGGGCGGTCGTCGAGTTCCTCAATCAACTCGGCGGAGGTGAGTTTGATGGTGGCGAGGGGGGTGCCCAATTCATGCGCTGCAGCGGCAACGACGCCGCCAATGTCGGTGAGTTTCTGCTCGCGCGACAGCGCCATTTGCGTCGCTTGGAGCGCATCGGACATGGAGTGCATCTCGACCGAGACGCGGCGGGCATAAAGCGACAGGAAAATAACAGCGATGACGATTGCGACCCAGTTCCCGAAGAGGAAAAGCTGAGGCACTTTGAGAATGTCGCCACTTGAGGTTTGAAGCGGGACATAGACCAGCGCGAGGATGGTGGCGCCCGCAATGGCTGTCAGGCCAAGAAGGGCCGTAGAAAGCAGAGAAAGCACCGCTGCGGAGACCATCACTGGGCCGATCAGCAACACATAGAACGGGTTATGCAAGCCGCCCGACAGGAACAACAGCAAAGCCAGTTGCAATAGATCGAAGAGAACCATCAGGAAGTTTTCGGTTTCCGACAAGCGCTTGGTTTCCGGGAAAACGACGATCGCGACGATGTTGGCGATCACTGATGTGCCGATGACAAGAAGGCTCAGGCCGAGGTCGATTTGGAGCCCGTAAACGCGTTGCGCCACGATGATGGCACTTAACTGGCCAGCTATCGCGAACCAGCGCAGCAGGATCACTGTGCGGAGACGGATCCAGTTGCCGCGCTGGCGGCCTTTGAGAAGCCCGAGGGATTGATCACTCATCTGTGCTGATTGGTCCGGTTGAAGCTTTTCGTTCGGGAAACTATGCCTGCGACCAACGCTATTGACCATCCCTGCTAAATCACAGGGAAAGGAGATCCGCATGACTAAGCTCTATGCAATTCTGGCCGCTGCTGTGGCTGCTGCGGCCCTTGGCACCACTTGGGCGATGACGCGGGATGCGGGCGGGACGAGTTGCTCGGCCTCCGCGATTGCCGGGGGGGCAGGCCAGATTGGCGGGCCGTTCACGCTGGTTGACGAGGACGGCAAGACCGTGACCGATAAGGATGTGATCGATCAGCCGTCGCTGGTTTACTTCGGTTACACGTTCTGCCCTGATGTTTGCCCGCTGGATAATGCGCGCAATGCCGAGGCGATCGAGCTTTTGGAAAGCCGGGGCACGATTGTGAAACCTGTGTTTATCTCGATTGATCCCGAACGGGATACGCCGGAGGTGGTGAAGGAATTCACCGATGTGCTGCACCCGCGTATGTTGGGTTTGACGGGCACGCCGGAGCAGGTGGCTGCGGCTAGCAAGGCCTATCGGACATATTACAAGAAGCAGGAACCAGCATCTGCGGACGACAAATACTATCTCGTGGACCACTCGACATTTACCTATCTGGTACTTCCCGAGAAGGGCTTTGTGGAATTCTTCAAGCGGGATACGACGCCGGAGCAGATGGCGGAAACCATCCAGTGTTACGTCGACGAACAATGATCGGTTTTCGATAAAAATCTGTATGTTGGCGCCACCATTGATCATTTGGACCGGCGAAGGTTTGACGTAGGCCATGGTCGTCGTTAATCCTACATCTCAGCCAATGCGAACAGTTGGAGGAGCCGCATGAGTGAAGAGGATCTGGACCTGGGAGAGGATCGGTCCCTGTTGCTCGTGGACGATGACGACTCGTTCCTGAAGCGCCTTGGCAAAGCCATGGAGAAGCGTGGGTTCGAGGTCGAGATGGCGGGATCCGTCGCGGCTGGTAAGGCGATTGCGATGGCGCGGCCGCCTGCTTATGCGGTGTGTGACCTCAGGCTTGAAGATGGCAACGGGCTCGACGTGGTCGAGGTGTTGCGCGAAAAGCGGCCTGATTGCCGGATCGTGGTGCTGACCGGATATGGCGCGATTGCGACCGCTGTGGCGGCTGTGAAGATCGGGGCGACGGATTATCTTTCGAAGCCTGCGGATGCCACCGATATCACTAACGCTTTGCTTTCGCGGGGAGATTCCCTGCCGCCGCCGCCGGAAAACCCGATGAGCGCGGATCGGGTGCGGTGGGAGCATATTCAGCGGGTTTACGAATTGTGCGATCGGAACGTGAGTGAAACGGCGCGGCGGCTGAATATGCACCGCCGGACCTTGCAGCGTATCCTCGCAAAGCGAAGCCCGCGTTAACGCTCAGAGCAGAGTGATTTGCGAGCGGGTGGAGATCACCCTGTCGTGGAGGGCTTGGGTTTCAATCTCATACCACTGAAGGCCGGTTTGGCCTTGTTCGGTTGCGCCGGAAAGCGCGCGGGAGACTTCCTTGATCTGGCTGGCGCTCAGCGTGAGCGCATCGTAAAGCCGCAGGCGGGTTTCGCGCATTTCGACGTGGCGGGCGTTATAATCCTCTTGGGAAATCTCTTTATTCTTAAGCGCTTGGACCAGTTCGGCGCGTTCGGTTTCCTGCTGGGCGAGGAGCGCGCCGAGGGAAGATTGAAGCGCGGCGGAGGTCTTTTTCGCGTCGGAAAGCTTGGGCATGAGCGCTTTGGGCGCAATGATTTCGATGCGCGTTTCCACGGCAGCTTTGCCTCTGGCATGACCGATCACGCCGCCAACTGCGCCGCCGACCAAAGCGGCTTGAATGCAGTTCGTGCTGCCTGAAAGCGTGGAGAGGCCGCAGCCCAATGCTGCGCCGATGCCTGCGCCTTTGAGAGTGGCGGAGCGCACCATTTCGGATGTCTTTTCAACGAGTTGATCGGCCTCGCGGGAAATCCTGGCGGGGTCTGTGGCAATAGAAGATTGGGCGTGAGCAGGGGCGGAACCCGGCGAAAAATCGGTGGAATTGCGCGAAACGCCTTGGGCGCTGCACCCTGAAATGGTGGCTGTTGCTACGAAGAAACCGATTACTTTTCCGAACTGCATTCTGCGCCTCTTTGGTCTTGCTGAGGCGGTTAATGGTTAACGAATGTGGCATCAGATAGGCGGCCACGGGCAGAAATCGGGGAAACCGTTAACAATCCCAAACCCCGTTTTTGAAGCGTATGGATTGCGTATGGAAAGCGTATGGCATGCGTCATGACGTTGGTCGGGCACAGAAAAAGGTTAAATTGCCGCCGTGGGTTGGCGCGACCCCTGTTTTCGGCTATGCGGCACCGCAGCGAATAGGGCCGGGGTGAGACCCCCCGGCGGCTCTTCCGGCCGCTGATCCGCCGGACAACGATGATGAAGGGTAAGCCGAACGGCGCGCCGAAAGGGTGCGTGGGGTGCGGTTTTGACAGATGACCATGCAAAGACGTTTGAACTATCGCGCCGAGTGGACCGGCAATATCCGCGCTGACATTCTTTCGGGCCTCGTGGTGGCCTTGGCGCTAATCCCGGAAGCGATTGCGTTTTCCCTGATCGCGGGTGTGGACCCGAAGGTGGGGCTTTATGCGAGCTTCTCGATTGCGGTGATCACGGCCATTCTGGGCGGACGGCCCGGCATGATCTCGGCGGCGACGGCGGCGACGGCGGTGCTGATGGGAACGCTCGTGCGCGAACACGGGCTGGATTACCTCTTGGCGGCAACGGTTCTGGCGGGGCTTTTGCAGATCGGCATGGGGCTGATGAAGCTCGGGTTCGTGATGCGGTTTGTCTCGAAATCGGTAATGACGGGGTTTGTGAACGCGCTGGCGATCCTGATCTTCATGGCGCAGCTGCCCGAGCTTGATCCGCGCGTGGTGACGTGGCTGACCTATGTGCTGGTCGGGGCGGCTTTGGCGATCATCTATCTTTTCCCGCGCCTCAACCGGACGATCCCCTCGCCCTTGGTGGCGATTGTAGTGCTGACGGCGCTGAGCATGGCTTTCGGTTGGGATGTGCGGACAGTGGGCGATATGGGGCAGTTGCCCGATGCGCTGCCGTCGATCTTCATGCCGAATGTGCCGTTCAATTTCGAAACGCTGGCGATCATTTTCCCCTATGCGCTGGCCGTGGCAGTGGTGGGGCTTTTGGAAAGCCTGATGACGCAGCAGATCGTGGACGACATGACCGATACGGTGAGTGACCGGAATCAGGAATGCATCGGCCAAGGTGTGGCGAATACGCTGACTGGTTTCATCGGCGGCATGGCGGGTTGCGCGATGATCGGGCAATCGGTGATCAACGTGCGCTCTG
>RFUP01000119.1 GCA_009922885.1 Paracoccaceae bacterium | reverse complement strand
TTGTGTTTAGGTCCACGCAGTATTTCGCGAGAGCGGAATCCTTCTGCTCTTCCTGCGGCTGCGACTGGGATTTGAATTCTTCTTCGGTTGCGCCTTTCACCGGGCGGTGTTCACCGAAGGCGGGATCCTTGGCGACGCCATGCGCGATGAAATTCACGGCGTCATAGCGGGTCATGTCCTGCTCTTGCAGGAAGTAGGCGGCATTCGACTCGCGCTCGGCGAAGATCGCGACCAGAACGTTTGCGCCTGTGACTTCGGTACGCCCCGAGCTTTGCACATGGATGGCTGCCCGCTGGATCACGCGCTGGAAGGCGGCGGTGGGGACGGCTTCGGAGCCGTCGATGTCGGTGATGAGGTTCTGCAATTCGTCGTCGATAAATTCGACAAGCGTGGCGCGCAGATCCTCCGTGTCGACCGAACAAGCTTTCATCACGCGGTTCGCGTCCGGCTCGTCGATGAGCGCGAGCAAGAGGTGCTCGAGCGTAGCAAACTCGTGCCGACGTGCATTGGCGAGAGCCAAAGCAGCGTGGATCGACTTTTCGAGAGAGGGCGAGAATGAAGGCACGATCCGTGCTCCTGTGATTTGGTGCCTGAGGGGGCACCGTGAACGTCTATAGTTAAAGTTTGGTCTACATGCGGGCAGCTTCAAGTGTTTTCTGTCGTGCTGCGTTCACATTTCCTGTCAAACTTAACGGATGCGGGTGGATTGAGCGTTAGAAACGGTCTTTCGCGGCCCGCACGGCGGTAAAAACCACGGCATCGGGCGCATTTGGCAGGCCCATGGCGGCGCGGATTTCGGGGCTTTGGGCGCGGAGGAAGGGGTTTGTGGCAAGTTCATCCGCCAGCGACGAGGGAACTGTGGGCCTTCCTTCCGTGCGCGCTTTGGCCACCTTGGCCGCGCGAGCTTGCAGCGCGGGGTTTCCGGGCTCGATGGTCAGCGCGAAGCGGACGTTGCTCTCGGTGTATTCGTGGCCCGAGCAGACCAGCGTTTCGGGGGGCAGAGTGGCCAGCTTTTGCAGGCTCTCGTGCATCTGAGCGGGGGTGCCTTCGAAGAGGCGGCCGCAGCCCATGGCCATCAGGCTGTCGGCGGTGAAGACCACTGCGGAAGCAGGGAAGTGCACGGCAATGTGACCAAGCGTGTGGCCTGACACGTCGATCACTGCGCCTGTTTCTGCGCCGATGGCGAAGCTATCGCCTTCGGTGAGCGCGATGTCGAGTTTCGGCAGGCGATGGGCGTCTGCGGCGGCTCCGGCGACTTTGGCGGGATGTTCGGCGAGGAGGCCGGGCAACCCATCCACATGATCCCAATGATGGTGGGTGAGAAGGACGAGATCGGCTTTCCAGCCATGGGCCGCAAGCGCGTCAAGGATCGGCTGCGGTTCGGGCACGTCGACAACGCAAGTGACGCCCGTGACCGGATCATGGGCGAGATAGGCGTAGTTGTCTTTCAGGCAGGGGACCGTGACGATCTGAAGGGGCATGGCAATCTTTTCCTGTCGCTCTTATGATTTTCCCAAGAGTGGCCCAAGCAGGGCGGGGGTGCAATGCATCTGGACGTGCAAGATTTGCGGAACTTCTATTATCGCAGCGCCATGGGGCGCGCGGCGCAGAAGGTTGTGCGCGGGCAAGTGCAGCGGTTCTGGCCGGAAGCGGCGCATCAGACGGTGGTGGGGTTCGGGTTTGCCGCCCCGTTGCTGCGCCCCTATCTGGACGAGGCGCGGCGGGTGATTGCCTTGATGCCGGGGCCGCAAGGGGTGATGCCCTGGCCTGCGGGCATGGCGAATGTCTCTGTGCTCTGTGAGGAAACGCTCTGGCCCATCGAGACGGGTATGGTGGATCGCTTGGTGATGCTGCACGGGCTTGAGACGTCTGAGCAACCCTCGGCGCTCTTGGAAGAGGCGTGGCGCGTTTTGGGGCCGGGGGGGAAGGCGTTGTTCATCGTGCCAAACCGTGCGGGGCTGTGGTCTCGCTCGGATGCAACGCCCTATGGATATGGCCGCCCCTACACGTTGGGGCAGCTTGAGGCGCAGTTGAAACGGCATGCCTTCATGCCGGAACGCCATACGGCCATGCTCTATCAGATGCCATCAGCGCGGCGATTCTGGCGAAAGACGGCCGACGTTTGGGAAGGGATTGGGGCGCGGTTTTCGATGGTGATGGCGGGGGGCGTTCTGATGGTGGAGGCGACAAAGCGGGTGCATGCGCCTGCGGGAGGCGGCCTTGCCCAGAAGGTGCGTAAGCCGCTGAGCGTGTTGAAACCATCGGCGGAGCCTGTTTTGGGGCGGAAGCCGGGGCGGAGCCTCTAATCGACGCCATTAATTGCGCTTACTTCGATTTCATCCACAACATATCGGGGTTATCCCCAAGATTTTGCTTTACAGCGCGCCCAAGGCTGGCCCACCATATCTCGTAGGAGCATATGGCTATTCATCTGTTCCTAGCGTTTCTCGCTAGCCGTTGAGGCAAGAAACTGCCTCGGCGCAACCTGGAGGAGATTGGCATGGCCCTTTCGGAAAGCTACCTGTCGGACGACCTTCACCCTATCGATATCGTTGAATCCCTCGCGACCGAGTGCGAGTGGGATTTCGACAGGTTGGGGCAAGATCAGATCGCAATGGCCATCGAGGGCCAGTGGCGGACCTATTCGATCACGCTGGCGTGGTCCGAGTATGACGAGACCCTGCGCTTGATCTGCACCTTCGAGATGGAGCCGCCGGAAGCGCGGTTGCCCGCGATTTACGAGACGCTGAACGAAATCAATGACCAGAGCTGGGCCGGGGCTTTGAGCTTCTGGAGTGAGCAGCAGCTCATGGTCTGGCGTTACGGGTTGATCCTTGCGGGCGGGCAGATGGCTTGCCCTGACCAGATCGACACGATGATCCGCGCGGCCGTTCTGAGTGCGGAGCGCTACTATCCGGCGTTGCAGCTTGTGGCTTGGGGCGACCGGACGCCTGCGGATGCGATGCAGGTGGCGATTGCGGAGGCCTACGGGCGCGCGTAACCTCGCACGGAAAGACGCGAGGGAATACGAATGACCGACTTCGGAGATATCCCGCAGCGGGGGCTGGTGCTTCTGGGCTGTGGTAAGATGGGTTCTGCACTTCTGGCCGGATGGCTGGATCGTGGGCTGGCCAAAAGTGCTGTGCATGTGATCGATCCAAATCCCTCGGAGTGGCTCAAAGCTACAGGCGTAAATATTAATGCGGCCTTACCGGAGCATCCGGCGATTGTTCTGATCGCGGTCAAGCCGCAGATGATGGGTGCAGCCTTGCCGACGATCGCGTCGATGGGCGGGGGTAAGACGCTGTTCGTCTCGATCGCGGCAGGCACGACGATCGAGAGTTTCGAAGCGGTTTTTGGCGACGACAGCCCGATCGTGCGTTCCATGCCCAACACCCCTGCAGCCGTCGGGCGCGGGATTACGGCGATCATTGGCAATGACAAAGCGACAACCGCGCAGATGGATCTGGCGGAAACGCTTTTGTCTGCCGTGGGGCAGGTTGTGCGGTTGGAACACGAGGGGCAGATGGATGCGGTGACAGCGGTTTCCGGATCGGGGCCGGCTTACGTATTCCACCTGATCGAATGCCTTGCAAAAGCGGGGGAGGCGGAAGGGCTTTCGCCGGAAATGGCAATGCAATTGGCGAAAGCCACTGTGGGCGGGGCAGGGGCTTTGGCGGAAGCCGCCAGCGAACCTCCCGCGCAATTGCGGGTGAATGTGACCTCGCCGAATGGCACGACCCAAGCGGCGCTTGAGGTGTTGATGAGCGAGGAGGCAGGCTTGCCGCCTTTGATGGAAAAGGCTGTTGCCGCGGCAGCGCGCCGGAGCCGGGAGTTGGCCCGTGGCTGAGATCAGTTTTGATGACTTCATGAAAGCGGACGTCCGCAAGGGCACCGTGGTGCGCGCCGAGCCCTATCCGGAGGCGAGGAAGCCTGCGATCAAGATGTGGGTGGATTTCGGCGAGGAGATCGGCGTGAAGCAATCCTCGGCGCAGGTGACGGTGCATTACACGCCGGAAACGTTGGTCGGGAAATCGGTGTTGGGGGTGGTGAATTTCCCGCCGCGCCAGATCGGCAAGTTCATTTCGGAAGTGCTGGTGTTGGGCGTGCCTGATGCCGATGGGGCCGTGGTGTTGATGACGCCGGACAAGGATGTGCCGAACGGGGGGAGATTGTTCTGATGAAAGCGAAAGTCTTGCTGGGGCGGCCCCTGCCGGAGGCCGTTGTGGCGCGCGCCGATGCGCTTTTTGATCTGACGGTGCGGCCTTCCAATGCGCCTTTGAGCGGCGCGGAGATGCGGGCGGCGTTGGCGGAGTATGACGCCGTGATGCCGACGCTGGGCGATCTGTTCCGCGCGGATGTGTTTGCGGATGTGGCAGCACCGCGCTGCAAGCTCCTTGCGAATTTCGGGGTGGGATACAATCACATCGACGTGGTGGCGGCGAAGGTGGCGGGGGTGGCCGTTTCGAACACGCCGGGGGCTGTGACGGATGCGACGGCAGATATTGCCATGATGCTCATGCTGATGAGTGCGCGGCGGGCTGGTGAAGGTGAGCGCATGGTGCGGGCGGGCCTCTGGGAAGGCTGGCATCCGACACAAATGCTTGGGCTGCATCTGAGCGGCAAGACCGTGGGCATCGTGGGGATGGGCCGGATCGGGCAAGCGATTGCACGGCGGTGCCATTTCGGCTTCGGCATGCAGGTGCGCTATTTCAACCGCTCGGCCAAACCGATGGAATTTCCAGCCGAGCAGGTGGCTTCGCTGCAAGAGTTGGCGGCATCGGTCGATGTGCTCGTGGTGGCAACGCCGGGGGGGGCGGAAACGCATCATCTGATCGGGGCCGATGTGTTCAAGGCGATGCGGCCACATGGGCGGCTTATCAACATCGCGCGGGGCGATGTGGTGGATGAAGCGGCTTTGATCGCCGCCTTGCAGGCTGGTGAGATCGGTGGCGCGGGGCTTGATGTGTACGAGTTCGAACCCAAGGTGCCGGAGGCGCTGCAGGCGCGGGAAGACGTGGTTCTGCTGCCGCATCTGGGCACGGCTGCGCTGGATGTGCGGACTTCGATGGGGATGATGGTTGTGGACAATCTGGAAGCCTATTTTGCAGGCAAATCGCTGCCGAATGCCGTTTGACAGGGGTTGACCCAGGGAGGCCCTATGGCCGAAGTGGGTGAACCTGCCGAGGAGAGACGAGATGTACCAACCCGCCATCACCGGAACGGGCGTTTTCACGCCGGAGAACGTTATCACCAATGCCGAATTGGTGGAGAGCTATAACGCCCATGCGGACCTCTGGAATGCCGAGCACGCGGCGGAGATTGAGGCTGGCACTCTGGACGCGAAGCCGCATTCCTCGACGGAGTTCATCTTCAAGGCGTCAGGGATCGAGCAGCGTTATGTGCTCGACAAGGCGGGCGTTCTGGACCCGACGCGGATGTATCCGCGCCTGCGGCAGCGCTCGGATGACGAGCCAGGGATCATGGCGGAAATCGCGCTTGATGCCTGCCAGAAAGCCTTGGCACAGGCAGGTGTTGCGGGCGAAGAGATTGATCTTGTGATCTGTGCCGCCTCCAATCTGGAGCGGGCCTATCCGGCGGTGGCGATTGAGATCCAGAAGCTTCTGGGGGCGGGTGGCTTTGCGTTCGATATGAACGTGGCCTGTTCCTCGGCCACGTTCGGCATTCAGGCGGCGGCGGATATGATCCGCTCGGGCTCGGTGCGGAAGGCGATTGTGGTGAACCCCGAGATCACATCGGGGCACCTTGAGTGGCGGGATCGGGATTGCCATTTCATCTTTGGCGATGTGGCAACGGCGACGGTTCTGGAGCGGGCGGAAGATGCAAAGGGCGCGCATTTCAACGTGATTTCGACGCGTTGCGCGACCGAGTTTTCCAACAATATCCGCAATAACAACGGCTTCCTGCGCCGCACGCGCCCTGATGGCGTGGCCGATCGGCGTGACATGCAGTTCATGCAGGAGGGCCGGAAAGTGTTCAAGGAAGTGGTGCCGATGGTCTCGGCGCATATCCTCGCGCATCTGGAGGCCGAGGGTGTGGCGCCTGCGGATCTGAAGCGGATGTGGCTGCATCAGGCGAACAAAGGCATGAACGATTTCGTGGGCCGCAAGGTGCTTGGGCGGGAACCTTTGGACGGGGAACAGCCGAACATTTTGCAGGAATACGCGAACACCTCGTCGGCGGGTTCGATCATCGCCTTTGCGAAACATTCGGGTGACTTGAAGCCCGGCGACAAGGGCGTGATCTGCTCCTTTGGCGCGGGCTATTCGGTGGGTTCTGTGCTGGTCGAGCGGGCGTAAGGCTAGCGGAGTTTGGCTTTCATCGCGGCTTCGGGGAAGCATGTGGGCGATTGGCCAGAGGCTTCTTGCCAGCGCCCGATGGAGCGGCGGGTTTTGAAACCGGGGAGGCCATCCGCGCCACCGACGTCATGGCCCTTGTTTTCCAAGGCGCGCTGCATGGCGGCGACATCGGAGCGATAGAGGCCGCCGACCTTGCCCCATTTACCCGAGAAGTCCTTTGCGCCATAGGCGATCCGGTCGCCGATATGGCCGATGAAGAGCGCGTAGAGGTCGGACATATTGTAGGCCTTCAGCACATAGAAATTTGGCGTGACGAGGAAGGCGGGGCCATTGCGGCCAGCGGGGAGCATGAGGAAGCCGTCGCCTTGCATCTCGTTGGCAGGAAAGGGTTTCCCGGAAATGCGGGTGATGCCGAGGGAGGCCCAATCGCGGATTTTCCGGCCCTGATCGGGCCCTTCCAAGGCGCAGGAAACCGAGGCCGGAAGGGTGATTTCGAAGCCCCAGTCGCGCCCTTTCACCCAACCG
>RFUP01000118.1 GCA_009922885.1 Paracoccaceae bacterium | reverse complement strand
CGACCAGAGTGGAAACCAAGGGTGCGCGCCACCAGGTGCCCGAGCGGACCGAGTTGAAGACAGTAATGTCGACCATCTGGGCGGTCAGGAAGGCGAGACCGGAGCCGATTGCGATCCGGAGGGTGACAGCCGGATAGGTGTAGCCATCGCCTTGCAGCATGATCTGCGTGCCGATGAGCGAGCAGATGACGCCGACGACAAAGCCTGCAGCGACGACACGGCGCGCAGCGGCGGCGCCGTAGATACGGTTCATCACGTCGGTGACGAGGAAAGCGACCGGATAGGTAAAGGCGCCCCAAGTGAGCCATTGGCCGAAGAGGAACTGGACGAGGATATTCGAGGCCACAACAACGGCGGCCATGGCAAGAATGCCAGGAAGATAAGTGCGGTTCATTTTGATGCCCGTTTTTACATGGTTGCGGCGACACGGTTTCCCGCCATCGGGAAACGCGCGGCGGATACGCCTTTGAGGCCTGCGACGCAAGTAAAATCAGTTGGGCAGGATCAGATCGAGAAGTTCCGTGCGTTGCAGGATGTGGAAGTTGTCGTCCGCAACGAGTGTGGCGCGGATGTTGCCGCCCGCATCCTTCCAGATCGCAATGCCTTCGAGATTGTCGTGACTTCCTATGGCGCTAAAGAAGAGGATTTCGCCGCTCTGTTCCCCTTCGAATGGCGGAGAAAACCTTCGAAGACGGCTGCCGAAACCGAAGCCGGAGAAGCTGCGTTCGAGAATGTAGAGGCGGCCATCTGCATCGAAATCTGCGCCAACGGGAAGGAAGCCGTCGGAACGTGAGATTTCGAAGCGGTTTTCCCAGTTGTTGCCGTCAAACGCCCAGACGGGGAAGGGCTTGGAAAGACCACCAGAGCGTTCAGGGAGTGTCCAGAGGGCTCCCTCGGGGTCGATGGCCAGCGCTTCCATGCCCGAGTTGGGTTGCAATGCGTCAAAGAAGGCGCCCTTCATGAGGAGATCAGAGGGCGCGGAAACATCCGCGTAATGCGCTAGCCTATGGTTGCCTTCAAAACTGACAACGAATGAACCGTCCGGCAGGAGCGCCAGCCCTTCGGCATCAATGTTCCCCTTGCGCAAAGGCTTCCCGCTACGATCTTTCAACGGCGAAGAAGCCTCGATTTCGATAGCTTCGATGCGGCCCTCTGCATTGCGGGAGACCTTCCCGCTCAGGGCGCGGCCTTTATCGGAGAGGGCGACAAATTCTCTGCCGTCCTCACTTAGCTCAAGCGCGGAAATCTCACCGAACCATGGCGCTGTCTCGCGCCAGGTAAAGGACCCGACGACAGTGGCTTTCCCCTGTTCCTGAGTGTGCCCACCAAAAGAGATGAGAGAGAAGGCTAGGGCGGTTAGCGCGAGCGCAAGACGTTTGTGCATTGTTTGGGTAGATCCGCCAGCGTGAGTTCCCGCTTTGGTTTGGGTTTGGGGGCGTTCGGGTCGGGCTTTCTGGGAGGTGGTGGATTGAGAATATCATGCACCCATTTCTCGGCGTCCTTGCAGCCATCGCCCGCGGGAATGGCATCCTGATCCTGACACCCTCTGGCGCCATCCGGGCAGTTCAGGCGAACGTGGAAATGGTAGTGATGGCCATACCAGGGGCGCACTTTGCGGAGCCAAGCACGGCCGCCCTTTTCGTCTTTGCACATCTGCACTTTGGCGCCGGGGAAAACGAAAATCCGTGCCACGCGGGGATCGCTGGCGGCGGCTTTGATGATCTCGTGATGTTGCCGCGTCCAGTCGGAATTCACGTATGCCCCATTGGCGCGCCGCATGGAGATAGACGAGATTTCCTCCCGTTCCTTGCGGTTCAAATCGAGGCGGTTGGGCGGGAGCATCCAGATATCGGCATCAAGCCCCATCTGGTGGCTGGCATGGCCTGTGAGCATCGGGCCACCGCGAGGCTGGCTGATATCGCCGATATAAAGCCCTTTCCACCCTGGTTGCGTGGCGGCGAAAGCCGAGAGGTCTTCAAGGAAGTCGATCGTATCGGGGTGGCCCCAGTTCCGGTTGCGGCTGAGGCGCATGGCTTGCCATGTTGGCCCTGTTTCCGGAAGCTGTTCACCGCCTGCCAGACACCCTTTGGCGTATGAGCCAAACGGTGCTGGCGGCAGTTGCGCTGGGGCCTTCATGGCTCCGAATTGCTTCTTGGCGATTTCGGCTTCGGCTTGACCGGAAGAGATCAGGCCGAGCGCGAGAGAGACAATCAAGACGAGTGTTCGGACCATTTACCAGCATCTCCCTTCGGGTTGACCCACGCTAACAGGATCAACCCGAGGAGGAAAAGACCGATCAGGGGCGATACGCCAATTCGCGCCGACTGGGTCATCGTGGTGACCAATCCGATCAACGCAGGCGCGAGGAAGGCAGTGGCGCGGCCCGAAAGCCCGTAGATGCCAAAGGCTTCGGTCGCGGTGCTTTCATCGGTGTGACGCACCATCAGTGTCCGGCTGGCGGATTGCAATGTGCCGCCCGCCCCGCCGATAACAACGCCACAGCCGAAGAAGATCATGTCGGGTAGTTTCGAGCCTTCCGGCAGCGGGACGCCGAAGATCGCTTCGCGGGACATGAACACGATGGTGACGACGACAAGGATCAGAACGAGGATACAGAAAACGATCACAGGCTTCGGTCCGAACCGGCGATCTGCCCTTCCGCCGATCCAAGAGAAGATCGCAGCAGCGATGCCCGAAATAATGCCGAATACTCCGATCGAAACGATTTCCCAGTTCAGGACCAGTTTTGCATAAACGCCGCCGAAGCCGTAGAGGCCGTTCAATCCGTCGCGGTAGAACATCGATGAGCCAAGATAGGCTGCGAGGCTGCGGCGTTTCATGATGCTGGCCAATTGGGCCTTCAGCGATTTCATCGCGTTCGAGACCGAAATCGGAGAGGCCACGGTGCGGACTTCACGGACCCAGAGGAAGTAGGGCACCATGAAAACGGCGTACCAGATCGCCGTGAATGGTCCGACAAAGCGGGTGCCTTCTTTGTGGGAGGCATCAAATCCGAAAGCTGGATCGGCGCCGATCAGCGTCTTGCCGTTTCCTTGTTCGACGAAGAGTGCGAGCATGATGGCAAGGGCGATGAGGCCGCCGAGATAGCCGAAAGCAAAGCCAGAACCGGAAATACGACCGATTTCGTCATTGTTCCCGAGTGATGGAAGCTGCGCGTTGGTGAAGATCAGCGCGCATTCCGCACCAATGAAGGCAATCGCGAAGGCGATGAGCATCGCCCACATGTTGGTGCCTGCAGGGTCTGTCCACCACAGGAGCGCTGAGCCAAAAACATACATGACGGAGAAGGCGACGATCCACGGCATGCGACGGCCGGAGGTGTCGGCCATCGCGCCCATGATTGGGCCGCTGATGGCGATGATGAGGCCCATGATCGTCAGGCCCATGGACCAGACGCTTTGAGCTTTCGCATCGGCTGCGTGTTCATCGAGGCCAAGGCCAAGGAAATAGGCGGCTGCGACCGAGGCGAAGAAAGGCCCGAAGATAAAGGTGAGGAGGAGAGTATGAACCGGCTGGCTTGCCCAGTCGAAGAAATACCATCCCCAGATACGCTTTTTCAGTGAAGTAGCCACGCCTCATCCCCCATTTTTAGGGAGTTATGGCAGGGTTAACCTGAATCTGGCAAGGCGTTGGTTCTTTGGCCGAGAGATTAACTGGCGTCTTGCATAGGAGGCCAGGGGCGCAGACGCTCCGCTTCGCTCCATGCCGCGACCCATTCCGGCACCGGGAGGGGGGCAGTGACACCCATGGCCGAGGCGACTTGAGAGGGCGGCACAATGCCTTCCGGCCCGACGACGGCGGCACGGTAGCAAATGTGGCCCGCACATTCGCCATCCTTCTTCCACATGGATTGTTCGAGGTAGATAAAGCGGTCGTCCCAGCACACGGCGCGGCTGCGCATTTCGATGGTTTCGAAGACGCGGATGCGGCGGCGATAGCGCACGATGGCTCCGGCCATGGTCAGGCCCCAGCCCTTCTTTTCGAGCGTTCCAAGAAGGCCGGTGCGTTTCGCGAGCACGAGGCGGCCCAGATCGTAAAGGGTGAGGGTACGGCCGTTGTTGAGTTCCATCCAAAGGTCGATGTCCCACGGGAAGCACATGTGGCGGCTCACGTGGACGCCATTGAGCGGCAAGGGCGAGGCCTTGCGGAACTTCACGAACTCTTTGCCGAGGCGGATGACTGGATACATGGGCTTCTCCTTTGAAGGCCTCATGCCATGTGGCGTGGCAGCGTCAAGTGGAGCGCGGCGTCAGAGGCTTGCCCTTTTCCGAAGCTGCACTTACCTCTGTGCCAGACCCAAGAAAGGACACCCGATGCAGTCGATCTTCCAAATCCTGATGTTGCTCCTCGACATCGTGTGGTTCTTCATCATCGCCCATGTGATCATGAGCTGGCTGATCAATTTTCAGGTGCTCAATCTGCGCCAGCAGGTGGTGGGGCAGATATGGTACGGGCTGAACCGCGTTCTGGAGCCGATTTATGGCCCGATCCGGCGCTTGCTGCCACCCATGGGGGGCTTGGACCTGGCGCCGTTGATCGTGCTGGTGGGGGTCTACGCGATCCGGATCGTTCTGATCAATAACGCCTACGCCTTCTATTGATCCCTCCTGCAAAGGTTCACGTTTCCTTGGCTTGATCCCCTGCCGCTTGCGTGGCAGGCTATGGATGTATGCTTTTAGATAGGTGGAAAAAACCGATGTTCACCCGCCGTGGTTTTCTTGTTTCCGCAGGTGCTGCCGCTACGACGAGCCTTGCCGCTCCGGCCTTGGCCCAGCAGGCGAAGCCAGCGTTCCAGATCGATCCGAAGTTCATGCCGCAAGAGGTTTCGATCAAGGCCGATTATGCGCCCGGCCAGATACTTGTGCTGCCGCGTGCCCATTTCCTTTATTTCGTGACCGCGCCGCGCAAGGCGATGCGCTATGGTGTGGGTGTAGGGAAAGCGGGCCTTGAGTTCACGGGTGAGGCTGTGATCCAGGTGAAGAAAGAATGGCCGACGTGGCGCCCGACCAACGAGATGATCGAGCGCGATCCGAAGGCTTACGGCAAGTTCAAGGATAATGACTATGTCGAGCCGGGTGGTCCGAAGAACCCGCTTGGGGCACGGGCGCTCTATCTGTTCCAGAACGGCAAGGACACCTACTTCCGTATTCATGGCACCACGCAGCCGTGGTCGATCGGGCAGTCGGTTTCGAACGGCTGCATCCGCATGGTGAATGAGCATGTAATGGATTTGTATGAACGCGTTCCAGTTGGAACGGTTGTGACCGTGCTCTGACGCAACGCCTTCATTTCAAAAGAAAAACGCCGCGCCTGTGGAGGGCGCGGCGTTTCTGTTTCGGGGCCTTACTTCAGGGCGCAGCCGGCTTTGATGCCGAAAAGGCCGAAGACCTTTGCCGCAGGGCAGAAGCCGGTGAAGGCGGTTTGCAGCAGGTTCAGGCCGATGAAGGCCGTGAAGAGCATGAAGTATTGCGAAACCCAGAGGGTGAGGGCGAGGCTCAGGAGGATCATCACGCCTGCAAAGGCGAAGGTTGCGCGGTCGAGGTTCATTGGTGTCTCCGTGTGGGATGGGGCTTAGAGCGCCCGGTTGGTCCAGTCGATGATGGAAGCGGCGGGCATGGCACCAGATTGCCGCGCCCGTTCCTTGCCGCCGGAAATCGCGACGAGGGTGGGGATACCGCGGATGTTCCAGCTTGCGCCGCCTTTGGGGTCGGCTTCGGTGTTGAGTTTCACGAAACGCGCCTTGCCCTGCATGGCGCTGGCGGCCTTCGAGAATTCGGGAGCCATCATGCGGCAGGGGCCGCACCACGGGGCCCAGAAATCGACGATAAGGGGGAAGTCGTCGGATTTGGCGGCTTTGGCGAGGGTGGCGGCGTCGATCTCGACGGGTTTCGACGAGAGGAGTGCGCTGCCGCAAACGCCGCATTTCGGCCCGTCCGCAAGGCGCGCTTCGGGCACGCGGTTGACCTGACCGCAGTCAAGGCAGGTGATCTTTTTTCCGTTCGATGGCATGGTGCCCTCCGAAGTCATATTCCAAATATCATATATATAAGGAATTGACTTTGTGAAGGGGCTATTTTTGGAAACCGTGCCGCTGCTGAAAGATTTATCGGGCGACCTGACCGATCAGCGCCTCCACATGTGGCCCAAGCGTTTCGACGACTTTCGCCACTCCTTCGGCGTTGGGATGCAGACCGTCCGGTTGGAAAAAGGCGCTGGCGGTGGCGAGGTCCATTCCGGCGAAAGCGCTGAAAAAGTCGGGCATCAGCTGCGTGCCGTATTGGGAGGAGGTCTCGGGCCAGATACGTTCAAACTCGGTTTTCCAGTCCGAGCCATAATTAGAAGGCGCGGTCAAACCAATCAGCAATACCTGAATGTTATGGCCTTTGGCGATTTCGAGCATTTTTGCGATGTTTTCGCGGGTCGCGGCGGGGTCGATGGCGCGGAGCATGTCATTCGCGCCAAGCTCGATGATCATCGCGTCGATGTCATCGGTGAGGGACCATTCGAGGCGTTCGAGGCCGCCTGCCGTGGTATCGCCGGAAACACCCGCGTTGATGATCCGCACGTCATGGCCCTTCTCCTTCAGCCATGCGGTGAGTTGCGGCACGAGGCCTTCGTGATCCATCAACCCGTATCCGGCGGTGAGGCTGTCGCCGAAGGCGAGGATATCGACGCGCTCTGAAGCCACAGCGGGGGAGAATAGCAGGCTCGTGAGGAGTGCAGCCTTGCTCACCTTCTGGAAGGCCCCATATGCAAAGTTAACAAAATACAAACGGAAGTCTCCATGCCTGCGCCAGTGATCGCCTTGAAAGATGTGCATTTGAGT
>RFUP01000117.1 GCA_009922885.1 Paracoccaceae bacterium | reverse complement strand
AGGCCCGTCGCCTCAAGCAGCGCGAGAAGGACCTCGCACTGGTCGTCGTCGACTACCTCCAGCTCTGCCGCGGTGCCTCGAAGAACGACAACCGCGTTCAGGAAATCGCCGAAATCTCGATGGGCCTGAAAGCCATCGCCAAGGAACTGGCGATCCCCGTGGTCGCGCTCTCCCAGCTCAGCCGCACCGTCGAAAGCCGCGACGACAAACGCCCGCAGCTTTCCGACCTTCGTGAATCCGGCTCGATCGAACAGGACGCCGACGTCGTGATGTTCGTATTCCGCGAGGAATACTACAAAGAACGCGAGAAGCCCGGCGAACACGACCTCGATAAAATGGCCGCCTGGCAAGAAGAAATGGAGCGCCTCCACGGCCGTGCCGAGGTGATCATCGGCAAACAACGCCACGGCCCCATCGGTACCGTCGACCTGAGCTTCGAAGGCCGCTTCACCCGCTTCGGCAACCTCGTCCGCCCATGGCAACAGGGCGCCGAGGACGGGTTCTGAGAAGCCTATAACTAATCCGTGAGGATGTTTGATTTAGCCTTTTGGGTCATTACAAACACCCAAGATGCATCTTATATTCAATTTAAGTGATGCAAGACATCACGAGAATCAACCCTGAGGTGCTTGAGCGCTCTTAGTGTTTTGCCCTTTGGTACCGATCATGCCCTCTATGCTGCCCCCGGACAACTATCCGGGAGACGATATAACACCCGATCTTTCAGGTGTTCGTTTACACATGGCCATTATAGCCCACGAGATGCGGGCCCCCATCGTGAAGATACGAACACGGGTTGATTTGCTTCTGCTCAAGAAGGCCAAACAATCACCCACCTTTGACTTGCGACGAATCTTGCAGCACTGCGATACCTTTCTCGCTCTCTCCCGGGATCTTATTGATTACGAGAAAGCACAGGCAGGCATTTTCACCATCGAGCCAAAGCCCTTCGACCCAATCACATTGTTCAACGCGCTCGCCGCTGACCATACGTTGGTGGCCAGACAGAACAATACGGACTTCAAGGCATCCCAGCTCGCAGACACCCCTCACCTTCGCATTGGCGATCCCGTCCGGATCGAGCAATTGCTCGAAAACCTGCTCGGAAATGCGCAAAAATTCGCGGCGGGGCAGTCAATCCGATTTGAAGGTGATTTCTCGGATCCCGACTGTCTGGTGTTCCGCATCACCGATACTGGCGTGGGGATTGCTACAGAAAATCTCGCCTATGTCTTCGATACCTTTGCCCAAGTCAAAACCGGGAAACAGGATCGTGGTTTCGGAGTTGGCCTATCCCTCTCGAAAACTCTTGCAACTCAAATGGAAGGCTCGCTTGACGTCATCAGTCAACCCGGTCAAGGAACAACATTCTTTTTGAGTATTCCGGCCAGAATAACTCAGGATGCAGACAACCAGCCGGCCCCAAACCCAGTCAAGTTCGAGCTACCGGACCTCAAGGGACTAACCCTACTCATTGTCGACGACCACGCACTGCAACGCGAATTGCTCGAACTGCAAATCCAACCCTCTGGCGCAAGTGTTCTCAGTTGCACCTCGCTCGCGGAAGCGCGGATTATCTTGGCCAATCAATCGGTTCACGGCATAATCCTAGACATGCATCTCGAAGACGGAAACGGCATCGATTTCGCGCGCGAGATTTCTCATTCGCCGTTTCACCCGGCAATAATTCTCCACAGTGCCTCCCAACCCGCTGAAAGCGAAGCCGAACTCGCGTCGTTCGGCATTGCGGAATATGTGCAAAAACCAGCCGATGTCTTTCACATGCTGTCAGCCATGGAGGCCGCGATCCGCAGCCGGGTCTGAACAACCCACGGCTTCTTAGCGCCGATGCGGAAAAACGAAACAGCGGTCGCGCCGGATCATCAGCCAGAGCGGGCGGCCGGGTTTCGGCAGGAAAACGTTCGGCACCGTGGCTTTCAAGATCGAACCGTCGTGATCCATCCTGACTTCCACAAGGCTTTCTGACCCCATGAATCGCGCCCGCACCACTTCGCCGCGTGCGGCAACACCGTCCTGCACCGTAGGCAGAGGGCCTTTCCCGCCCCGATCGAAGTCGATCTTGATATGCTGCGGGCGGATCACGATCTCAACCTCCGCACCATCCGGAAGCCCCGGCGCAAGGAAACGCCCGAAGGGCGTGTCCGCCAAGGCACCTTGCACTCTCGACCGGATCACGTTGATATCGCTGAAGAAAGCTACAGCCTGCCGATCCACTGGCGCATTATAGACGTTATAGGGCGCGCCTTGCTGCACGATCCGCCCCCCGCGCATCAGCGCGATCTCATCGGCCATCCGCATCGCTTCTTCCGGCTCATGCGTCACCAGAAGCACTGCCGCGTCTTCCTGCTTTAGCACTTCCAACGTCTGATCGCGGATATCGTCGCGGAGGCGGTTGTCGAGGCCAGAGAAAGGCTCATCCATCAGCATGATGCGCGGCCGCGGGGCCAGTGCGCGGGCCAACGCCACGCGCTGCTGCTCACCGCCCGAAAGCTGGTGCGGATAGCCATCAATGAAGCGCATCAGCCCGACTTTCGTCAAAAGCTCCTCCACCCGCGCGCGCTTCTCGTCTTTGCCGCCCTTCAGCCCGAAGGCCACGTTATCGCCCACGGTGAGATGCGGAAACAGCGCGAAGTCCTGAAACATCAGCCCGATAGCGCGCCGTTCAGGCGGTACGCGAAACACCGTGTCGCAGATCAGCTGGCCATCAACATAGATCTCGCCCTCGTCCTGCATCTCGACGCCCGCGATCATCCTGAGCGTCGTCGACTTGCCGCAGCCCGAGGGGCCGAGAAGGCAAGTCACCTGCCCCGCCGCCACTTTCAGCGACACGTTATCCACCACCGCCGTTCCGCCGAAGCGGCGCACGAGGTTGCGGATTTCAAGCCGTGGGGGCAAGAGTGGCACGGGGTTTTCCGATCATTTCGCTCAGGCAAGAGGGCAGATAACAACCCTCGCCCCGCCGCGCAAGCGCAACATCGCCTGCGCGGGGGCCTTAAAGGTGGCTCTTACATCGAAAGGTTCGTCGCCCCGCCATCCAGCAGGATGTTCTGCCCCACGATGAAGCCCGCATGTTGCGAGCAGAGGAACGCGCACATCGCGCCGAACTCTTCCGCCGTGCCATAGCGCCGCGCCGGGATGGTGGCCGCCCGGCGCGCCTGCGCCTCATCCATCGAAATCCCTTCGGCTTTCACCACGCCACCATCGAGCGCAATCGCCCGGTCCGTTGCATGGATCCCCGGCAACATATTGTTGATCGTCACCCCCTGCGGGGCCACTTGCCGCGCCGTGCCCGCCACGAAGCCCGTAAGCCCTGCGCGGGCCGAGTTCGACAGCCCCAGTTGCGGGATCGGAGCTTTCACGGATTGCGAGGTGATATTCACCACACGCCCCCAGCCCTTTTCCATCATGCCGGGCAGCATCGCCTGCATCAGCGCGATCGGGGTCAACATATTGGCGTCGATCGCCTTGATGAAATCGTCACGGCTCCAGTCGCTCCAGAGGCCGGGGGGCGGCCCACCTGCGTTCGTCACCAGAATATCGACCTGGCCTGCCGCCTTCAAAACCTCCGCGCGCCCCTCCGGGCTCACGATATCGGCGGCCACCGCCACCACATTCACCTGATAGCGCGCGCGCAAATCCGCCGCCGTCGCCTCCAGCGCCTCGGCCCCGCGCGCGTTCAGAACAAGATCAACACCCGCCGCCGCCAAACCCTCGGCACAACCGCGCCCCAAACCTTTCGAAGATGCCGTCACCAAAGCGCGTTTTCCGCGAATTCCCAAATCCATAGCCTATTCCCTTCGCTCGTCTCACACCCACTATCGCCCGTCATTTCCGGATTGTCAGCCTTGATTAGGAAATTGCTGCTAGGCTTGTCCGGAAATCACCTGCCCGTTGACCCGCTCTGGCCACAATCCTATCCTAAAGCCTTCCTTGCCCCCTCCGTTTTGAGGGAGCAGAAAGTATAGTTATGACAGACAGTGCCCTCTTTTCCGCTTTCACGCTTCAGGTCTACCGCAGTGCGGACCTGGAAGTGACCCATGGCGCCAATCTCGGGGATGCGCTGTCATTCGCCGCCGAACTCGTCCCGGATGACACTTACGAACTCACCGTCGGCGCATCATTGCGCCGGATCGCGCTTCGCGCCGATACAGGCGCCACCTTCCGCATCGCCCCCACAACGCTCACAGGCCTGCCCGGTGCCTTGATCCATCTCGATAGCTGCCTCACCTTCATGTCCGCCGATGGCGGCACCACAGAAGTGATCGTGCTCGTCGAAGTGGATGCCGAAGGCGACGTGGCAGAAGTATACGCGCTGCCACTGGCCCCGCTCGTGCCCCGCGCGCCCTATACGCTCGTCGGGATCGACCGCGAGAATGCCCGCGCCCGCCTCGCCGTGATCGCCTGCGTGTCCTTTACGGGGGGCACCCAGATCACCATGGCCTCGGGCGAACAGCGCCCGATCGAGGCGCTTTCTGTTGGCGACAGGGTGCTGACCCGCGACGATGGCCCGCAGCCCCTCCGCTGGATCGGCCGCACCACCGCGCGCGCGATGGGTGAGATGGCGCCGATCCTCATCACCAAGGGCACCCTGAACAATTCGGCCGATCTTCTGGTCAGCCCCGAACATCGGCTTTTCATCTATCAACGCTCGGATGCTTTGGGCGCAGGGCGCGCCGAAGTGCTGGTGCGGGCGCGGCATCTGGTGAACGACACGACCGTCATCCGCCGCGAGGGCGGGTTCATCGACTATTACCAGCTTCTGTTCGACCGCCACCAGATCATCTATGCCGAAGGCATCGCCGCCGAGACCATGCTGGTCGACACCCGCACCCGTGCCGCCCTGCCCCCGGAAATGGCCGAGAAACTCACGCAAACGCTGCCCGGCCATACCGATCGCCCGCATCTGCAATTCGAGGTTTCGGACGACCTCCTGAACCGCCCCGACGCCGCCGAAGTCTTGCGCCGCGCTTCGACCCGGTAGGCTCAGGGGGCGCCGCCCCCTCGGCGCTTCGCGCCTCACCCCCGGGATATTTTTCAAAGAGAAAGAAGGGGACTGGGGCGCGGAACGTCATGACGCTTGCCATACGCAAGCCAGACGCAATCCATACGCTTCGGAAAAGCGCTTCTCATTGCCAAAACCGGGGCGTGGGCTTATAGGCCGCTCCATGCTCGATACACCGAACCGCCCCGCGCTCCCGCCCGAAATCGCCCGCCGCCGGACCTTTGCGATTATCTCGCACCCCGACGCTGGCAAGACGACGCTGACGGAGAAATTCCTCCTCTTCGGGGGCGCCATCCAGATGGCCGGACAGGTGCGCGCGAAGGGCGAGGCGCGGCGCACGCGCTCGGACTTCATGCAGATGGAAAAGGACCGCGGGATTTCGGTTTCCGCCTCGGCAATGTCCTTTGATTTCCGACAGTTCCGCTTCAATCTCGTGGACACGCCCGGCCACTCGGACTTCTCCGAGGATACCTATCGCACGCTCACAGCAGTCGATTGCGCGGTGATGGTGATCGACGGCGCGAAGGGTGTGGAAAGCCAGACGCAGAAGCTCTTCGAGGTCTGCCGCCTGCGCGACCTGCCGATCCTCACCTTCTGTAACAAGATGGACCGCGAGAGCCGCGATGTGTTCGAGATCATCGACGAGATTCAGGAGAACCTGGCGATCGACGTAACGCCCGCCTCATGGCCCATCGGCACAGGCCGCGATTTCATCGGGGCTTATGACGTGTTGAATGACCGCCTTGAATTGATGGACCGTTCCGACCGCAACCGCGTCGCGGAAACCATTGAGATCAAAGGGCTTTCTGATCCGAAACTTGAGCAATACGTGCCTGCGGATCTTCTGGCCAAGCTGCGCGAAGACTTAGAAATGGCGCGTGAGTTGCTGCCTGCGCTTGATCCGCAAGCTGTTCTGGAAGGCCATATGACGCCCATTTGGTTCGGGTCCGCGATCAACTCCTTCGGGGTGAAGGAATTGATGGACGGCATCGGCACCTATGGCCCCGAGCCGCAGGTCCAGCGCGCCGAGCCGCGCCAGATTTCGCCAGAAGAACAACCTGTTACCGGGTTCGTCTTCAAGGTGCAGGCCAATATGGACCCCAAGCACCGCGACCGCGTGGCCTTCGTGCGCTTGGCCTCGGGCCATTTCCAGCGCGGCATGAAGATGTTCCATGTCCGCTCGAAGAAGCCGATGGCCGTGTCGAACCCCGTCATGTTCCTCGCCGCCGACCGCGAACTGGCCGAAGAGGCTTGGGCGGGTGACATCATCGGCATCCCGAACCACGGCCAGCTGCGTATCGGTGACACGCTGACCGAGGGCGAGAGCCTGCGCGTTACGGGCATCCCCTCCTTCGCGCCCGAGCTTTTGCAAGGCATCCGCGCGGGCGATCCGATGAAGGCCAAGCATCTGGAAAAAGCCTTGATGCAATTTGCCGAGGAAGGCGCTGCGAAGGTGTTCAAGCCGATGATCGGCTCGGGTTTCATCGTCGGCGTCGTCGGTGCGCTGCAGTTCGAGGTTCTGGCCTCGCGCATCGAGTTGGAATACGGGCTGCCCGTGCGTTTCGAGCAGTCGCAATTCACCTCCGCGCGTTGGATTTCCGGCGACAAGGAGGCGGTGGAGAATTTCACCAATATCAACAAGCAACACATCAGCTATGACCATGACGGCGATCCGGTCTACCTGACGCGCCTCCAGTGGGATATCGACCGGGTCATCCGCGACCACCCCGAGATAAAACTGAGCGCCACCAAAGAGATGATGGTGTAACTTCATGTTGGCGAACCGGATCGATCCCCTCGGCCAGTTCGCCACAACACCCCGTCGCGGCGGCTTCATGGGCAACCGGGGCCGCCTGCATACGGCGGGCGGCGTGATCACGCGGCGCTGGCAAACGAAGGCGTGGAT
>RFUP01000116.1 GCA_009922885.1 Paracoccaceae bacterium | reverse complement strand
GCCGAAGGGGAGGGCGGCATGACCTGTGCAGAACTGCAAAACGCGATGGCGGCGGAGGGCTATGTGGCCTCGGATGACTTGGCCATGGCTGTTCACCTCGCGCTTGTTCTCGGGCGGCCTTTGCTGCTTGAGGGGGCGGCAGGGGTTGGCAAAACCGAGATTGCACGGGTTCTGGCTGCTGTGCGCGACACGCGCCTGATCCGCTTGCAGTGCTACGAGGGGCTAGATGCGTCGCAAGCGATTTACGAATGGAATTATCAGAAGCAACTCTTGGCGATCCGGGCGGCGGCTGAGGGTGGAGATGTCTCGCGGGTAGAAGCGCGGATTTTCTCGGAGGAGTTCTTGATGGAGCGGCCATTGCTGGCCGCGATCCGGCAAGAGAAGGCACCTGTCTTGCTGGTGGACGAGATCGACCGCGCGGATGAGGAGTTCGAGGCCTATCTCTTGGAGGTTTTGGCCGAGTTCCAAGTGACGATCCCCGAACTTGGAACCATCCCCGCAAAGTCACGGCCCATCGTGATCCTGACAGCGAATGGCACGCGCGATCTGTCCGATGCCCTGCGCCGCCGCTGCCTTTACGCCAATATCGGCTATCCCGACCGGAAGACGGAGCTGCAAATCCTCAAGGCCCGTTGCCCACAGATCGAAGCCGCGCTGGCAGGGCAAATCGTGGGCTTTGTGCAAAGCTTGCGGAAAGAGGATCTGGAGAAGACCCCGGGCATCGCGGAGATGCTGGATTTCGCCGCTGCATTGATCGGTTTGGGCATCAATGACCTGACCGAAAATCCCGCGATCTTGCAAGCAACGATGGCGGCGCTTCTGAAGACCGAAGTGGATCGGTTCAATATCACGACCGAGATCACCCAGCGGCTTGCGGGGCAGGCGGCATGAGCAGGGTCACGAGATTTTCTGGTCGCGATCCGGGGCCTGGGGCCCGACTGGCAGGATTCGCGGGTCATTTGCGGGATCACGGTTTCCGGGTAGGGGTGGCGGAAGTTGAGGCCTCCATGCTGGCGCTGGCCAGTATCGAGGCACAGTCTCCGGCGCAGGTGCGCCACGCGCTCAAGGTGGTGCTGACGGGGTCGGCAGAGGATTATGCGCGGTTCGATGACCTGTTCGACAGCTACTGGCTGAACGGCGGGCGTGTTGCGCAGCGTGTTTCCAAGACCAATAGCCTTTCCCCGCATGTGCATTCGTCGCGGAACGCGGCGGTGGGGGCCGATGGTGGCTCTGCCGGGGAGGCGACATCACCGGATGGTGGAGACGGCGAAAGTGAAGCAGGGGGCGAAGGCAAGCTCGTTGCTACAACGGTTCAGCAGAAGATGCGCCGTGACCTGCGGGATGTCGTGGAGCCGGATGATATCCGCGAGGCCGAAGTTATCGCGCGGCGGCTTGGTGCGGCGCTGAGAGATCATCGCTCGCGGCGGCGCAAGGCGGCGCAAAAGGGCGACCGTATCCATTTCCGCAAGGTGATCCGGCACAGCCTTCAAACCGGAGGAGAACCGATCCGCTTGCCCATGAAAGCGCGCCCTGACCGCCCACAAAAGATCGTCGCGATTTGCGATGTGTCGGGGTCGATGACGCTTTACGCTCGGGTGTTCTTGGCCTTTGTGGCGGGCCTTTTGCGGGCGGATGAGACGGCGGATGCCTACCTTTTCCACACGCGATTAGTGCGGATCGCAGAGGCCCTGCGGGACCGTGATCCGATGCGGGCCTTGGGGCGGCTTTCGGTGCTGGCGGATGGCTTTGGCGGTGGTTCGAAAATCGGCGCTTCGCTCCTGCGCTTTTCCAAGACCTATGCGCGGAAATTCGTGGATGGGCGGACAGTGGTTATGATCCTGTCCGATGGCTACGACACCGATGGGCCGGAGGAGTTGGCGCAAGCGATGCGCCTTCTCAAGAAGCGCGGCTGCAAGGTGGTCTGGCTCAACCCTCTGAAAACATGGGCGGGTTATGAGCCTGTTGCGGCGGGGATGGCTGCGGCACTGCCCTTCATCGATCTCTTCCGGCCAGCAAATACGCTGGCCGATCTTGGCTCTCTTGAAAAGGAGTTGATGCGACTATGATCAGTACGACACCGAAACAGACATTACTTGATGACATCGCTCGAACCCTTTCGGAAAAGAGCGAGCCTTACGCCGTGGCAACAGTGATCCGCGCCGTCGGGTTGACGGCGGCAAAGCCCGGAGCCAAGGCGATCTTGAACCATGAAGGCGCGATTATCGAAGGCTGGATCGGGGGCGGATGTGTTCGGGCGGCGTTGACCAAGGCCACGTTGAAAGCCTTGGCCGATGGTGCGCCGCAGCTGATTTCCCTCGCCCCTGCCGAAGCGCTGGCTGAGTTGCAGGTGGAGGCAGGCGCAGAGGTCAACGGGGTGCGATATGCCAAGAACGGCTGCCCGTCCAAAGGGTCTCTGGATATCTTCGTGGAGCCTGTCCTGCCAATGCCGGAACTTTTCATCTACGGGCAATCCCCCGTTGCTCGGGCCCTTGTTTCTCTGGCGCCCCGCTTTGACTGGATGGTGCACACCGTTGGATCGGACACGCCGGTGCGCGCGCTGCCACAAGGGGCGCGGCGGATGATCGTGGTGGCGACGCAAGGCAAGGATGATCTGGCTTGCTTGGTGTCGGCTTTGGCGACAGAGGCGGAACATGTTGCTTTCGTTGCGAGCCGCAAGAAATGGGCTGCACTCTCAGCAAAGCTGGAGGAGGCAGGGTTGAACAGCGATGATCTGGAGCGCGTTCAAGCTCCTGCGGGTTTGGCGATAGAAGCCGTTACGCCCGACGAGATCGCACTGTCGATCCTTGGGCAGCTTATTCAGATCCGGCGCAGCAAGCAGCGGGAGGGATCGGACCATGTCTGATGGCGAACCCTCGGAAAAGCCTGCTCTTCTTCGCTTGTTTGAAAGCCTCAAGAAAGGTCGCGTGCTGACACCTGAGCAGGCTGAACTGCTTGCGACCATCAAACTCCCCTGTTGTTAAAAGAAGGACCAATAATGGAACTTAATGACGAAATCCTCATCGATGCCCCTAAATCCCGAGTGTATGCGGCGTTGAATGATCCGGAAATCCTGAAGCAGTGCATTCCCGGTTGCGAGGAGTTGATCCAGCATTCCGAGACAGATCTTGAAGCTTTGGTGGTGCTGAAGATCGGCCCGGTCAAAGCGAAATTCGGCGGCTCGGTGACGTTGGACAAGTCGGGAGCGCCCGGTGCGTTTTCCCTGACGGGGCAGGGCAATGGCGGTGCGGCTGGCCATGCCAAGGGCGGCGCGGCAGTGACGCTGCGAGAGGTCGATGGCAAGACGCTTCTGAGCTACGATGCCAAGGCCGAAATCGGCGGCAAACTCGCGCAGCTTGGAAGCCGATTGATCCAGAGCACGGCAAAGAAGCTCGCGGGATCCTTCTTCACTAAATTTGCCGAAGTGATCTCGGAAAAAGCCGAGGCTTGAGTTGAGCGATTAAGGAGGGCCCGGATGATCCGGGCCTTCTTTATATTTTGAGGCGTCCTTCGAGGGCCGCGTCGATCGCGTTCTGGCCAAATTGCAGGCCGCATTCGTATTTGCCGAAGGTGAAGCCCGTGTTCGCACCAGAATTCAGGCCCTTCTGGATGCCTTCGCCGATGACGAAATCCTCTTCGAACACGATGCGGATGAGGTCGTAGTTCTTGGTGTAGTATTTCAGGGCCTTTTCGGACTTCGGTTCTTCCGGGGTCAACATCATGCATTGGAAAACGCAGGTTCCGGTGCCAGTGGGGATCACGGTGTGGATGTAGACGTGATCGTTTTGCACCTGCACGAAATTCGCGGGGAAAAGATAGTTCTGGGTAAGGAAGTACGGGCGGTAGTCCCATTCTTCCTCGGGTTTGCCGCGCAGGGCCTCGATGTTCGGTTGGGGCAGTGAATGGCGAACGTGCGGGCCGTAATTGTAATGGACGCTCTGGTTGTCGAGATAGCCCGCGCATGCAGTTGTGCTGTGCGCGTGGCAGAAATGGTAGCTTTCCTGAAAACCTTCCAAGAGAAGCCGCCAGCTCATGTTCTTGGGGAGTTCCCATTTGCGGAACACGAAGTGTGATCCGAGGTCCAGATTGGTCAGTTGCTCGGCCATGGGGGCGAGCCATGCGTCGATGTCGATCTCGTGGTCCGGCACTGAAGGCATGACCCAGATCAGCCCGAAACGCTCCCAAGCGGGGAGTTCAACAAGGCCGAGTTGGCTGCGATCGACGCCTTCGAACCCAGCAGGATGGGGCATTCCGCGCAGCTTGCCGTCAAGGCCATACGTCCAAGAATGGTAGGGGCAGGAGAAGGTGCGGGCTTTGCCACAGGGCTCGTTTTGCAGTCGCGCGCCGCGGTGGCGACAAACGTTGAGGTAGGCTTTCAACTCACCACTTTGCGTGCGGGTGACAAGGATTGGCACGCCTGTCGTGTCGTGGGTGAAGAAGTCTCCTGGTTCGGCAACTTGCGAAATGTGCCCGAGGATCAGGGGGAATTTGCGGAAGAGAACGTCGATCTCTTTCTGGACTTGCTCTGCGCTGGTGTATTTGGTGACAGGGTTAACCATGACCTCCGGCAGCATGTGGGTTGTCTTTTTTTCCATCAGTTCAAAGACTTCACGGATGACTTTGCGATCTTCGGTGGTGATGGTCATGGAGGTTCTTCCTGGTCGTGCTGCGTTCTTGGGGAGTGTCAAAAGGTGTAAAGCCCGTATGCATAAATGAATGCCAAAGAGCAATTCAGGTCTGCCATGATCAAAGCGCGGAGTCTTTCACCGCTTGCATCGAGACATGAGTGGAGGTTGAGCCGACGAAGGGAAGGGCAGAAATCACCTCGCCGAGGATGCGGCGATAGGTCTGGATGTCGGAAGTACGCACCTTCAAGAGGTAGTCGAACGATCCCGCAATCATGTGGCACTGCTCGATTTCCGGCACATTCATGACGGCCTTGTTGAAAGCGGTGAGGGCCTTTTCGGTCGTGTCAGTCAGGCGGACTTCTGTGAAGGCGACGTGTTCTTGCCCGAGTTTCGCTGGATCAAGGATAGCGCGGAAGGCTTGGATGAACCCTTCATCTTGCAATCGTTTCAAGCGAACTTGGGTGGGACTCTTGGACAGGCCGACCGCCTTCGAGAGATCGGTCACGGCAATACGGCCATCTTGAGCGAGGAGGCGGAGGATCTTGCGATCTATCTGGTCCAATTGTTGGTGATTGGGGTCAATTCTCATAGTATCGCTCGGCTTTCGGCCTCAAACTCGGGCAAATTGGCTTCATTCGGTCATTCTACAGGAAGATTGCCTTTTAACCAAGTGGTAGCATGTCGCATCGACTCATGATGAGTCCGAGAAGAGGTTCCCATGACTGTTCTGCCCACGATCCGCACCCAAATCCTGGCTGCCCGCCATCAATCCGAAAGCGCCGTGCTGGCCGAACTTTTGGCACGGGTGCCTGACGCTGAAGTGCGAGAACGCGCGCACAAACGCGCCGCAGAGTTGGTGCGCGATATCCGCGGAAAAGGGCGGCCCGGCCTTATGGAAGTTTTCCTCTCCGAATACGGGCTTTCCACCAATGAAGGCATTGCGTTGATGTGCCTTGCGGAAGCGCTCCTGCGGGTGCCAGATCGCGAAACCATTGACGAGCTGATCGAAGACAAGATCGCGCCGTCGAAATGGGGCGAGCATTTGGGGCGTTCGTCTTCCTCTCTGGTGAATGCCTCGACTTGGGCGCTCATGTTGACCGGCAGAGTGTTAAAAGAAGATCAAGAGCCCGGCCTTGCGGCGGTTCTCCATGGTGCGATCAAGCGGTTGGGCGAACCGGTGATCCGTTCGGCGGTGGCGCGGGCGATGAAGGAATTGGGGCAGCAGTTTGTGCTGGGCCAGACCATCGACGAAGCGATCAAGCGCGGGGCCGGGCGGGCGGCGGAGGGCTACACCTTCTCCTACGACATGCTGGGCGAAGCGGCGATGACGGCGGAAGATGCCGCGCGCTACCACGCGGCTTATGCGGCGGCGATCAAGCGTTTGGCGAAGGAAGCGAAATCTGACGATATCCGTGTGAATCCGGGGATTTCCATCAAACTTTCCGCGCTGCATCCGCGGTATGAAGAAGGCCAGAAAGACCGCGTGATGGCGGAGTTGGTGCCTGCCACGTTGGAGCTTGCGTTGCTCGCAAAAGGGGCGCGCATGGGCCTCAACATTGACGCCGAAGAAGCTGATCGGCTCGATATTTCGCTCGACGTGATCGAAGCCGTGCTGCGTGATCCGCGCCTTGCCGGGTGGGATGGTTTTGGCATCGTCGTGCAGGCTTACGGCAAGCGGGCGGGCCGTGTACTGGAATGGCTCTATGCGCTGGCGGGTGACGTGAGCCGTCGCTTGATGGTGCGCCTTGTGAAGGGCGCCTATTGGGATAGCGAAGTGAAGCGCGCGCAGGTGGACGGGTTGGAGAGCTTCCCGGTGTTCACCGCCAAGGAAGCCACGGACGTGAGCTATCTGGCCAATGCGAAGATGCTTCTGGGCATGGCGGACCGGATTTATCCGCAATTCGCCACGCACAACGCCCATACTGTGGCGGCGATCCTTGAGATGGGAGCTGCGCCGGAAAGCTTTGAGTTTCAACGGCTTCACGGCATGGGTGAGGCGCTGCACGATTTGGTGCTGAAGAGGGAAGGCACGCGCTGCCGGATCTATGCGCCCGTGGGCGCGCACCGCGATTTGCTGGCCTATCTGGTGCGGCGTTTGCTGGAGAACGGGGCGAATTCGTCTTTCGTGAACCAGATTGTGGATGAGGATGTGGCGCCGGAAGTGGTGGCGGCTGATCCGGTTGCCGCATTGGAGAAAATGGGGGCGGCGCGCACGGCGGCGTTGAAATTGCCGCTGGAGATTTTCCGGCCGGAGCGGGCCAACTCCAAGGGGTTCGATCTGCGGGATGCTCGTGATCTGGAAGCCATCGAGGCGGC
>RFUP01000115.1 GCA_009922885.1 Paracoccaceae bacterium | reverse complement strand
CGCCCTGCTCTACGGCCTTCTACCCCGCTGGCGCGCCATCGTGTCCGATGCCCGCCGGCACAAATCCCCGAACGCAGGCTGGCCGGAAGCCGCAATGGCCCGTGCGCTCGATGTCGCCCTCGCAGGCCCTCGCGCCTATCACGGCCAAACCCAAACCTTCCCCTATGTGCATCCCGAAGGCCGCCAGAAACTCGACCCCACGGATATCGAAGCCGCCGCACGCATCCTCTGGCACGTCTGGGCCACTCTCCTTTTCATCACAGTCACTTCATATCTGCTCTTCTGAGAGTTGCGCGTTCAAGCGATCCTGATAGCCTCGCGCCAATTCAGGAGAACCCGATGCGTGCCCTTGCCCCCCTACTGACTGCCCTCTGCCTCGCTGCCCCTGCTGCCGCCTTCGCGGATTGCGGGGCCGACTTCCCCGGCTTCCTGCGCGAGTTGAAAGCCGAGGCACTCAAGAAGGGGCACAGCAACGAGGCCATCAACCGTTTTCTGGCCAACGCCCGGCAAGATCCGAAGGTTCTCACCGCCGACCGCAAGCAAGGTGTGTTCCAGATGGATTTCACCAGCTTCTCGAAGCGCCTGATTTCCGACGCCCGCACCCAGAAAGGCCGCGCCCTTGCCAAACAACACGGTTCAACCTTTGCCCGTGCCGAACAACAATACGGCGTGCCGCGCGGCGTTCTCCTCGCCTTCTGGGCTTTCGAAACCGACTATGGCTCCTACCAAGGCGATTTCAATACGCTGAACGCGCTCCTCACCCTCGCCCATGATTGCCGCCGCCCCACGCTCTTCCGCCCGCAGATCTTTGCCGCGCTTGAGCTTTTCGAGAAGGGCGACTTCGATCCGGTGAAAACCACGGGCGCTTGGGCGGGCGAAATCGGCATGGTCCAGATGCTCCCGCGTGACATTCTCGAAAACGGCGTCGATGGCGATGGAGACGGCCACATCAGCCTGAAAACCTCTCCGGCAGATGCGCTTCTTTCCGGCGCGAAAATGCTGCAAAGCCTCGGCTGGAAAGCAGGCCAACCATGGCTACAGGAAGTGGATGTGCCCGCCTCGATGGACTGGTCCCTCTCCGGCACCGGCAAACCGCGCAAAGCCTCGGATTGGGCCAAAATGGGCGTGAAGGCGCGCTCGGGCGCTCTCCCGAACCTGCCCGCAAATCTCATCCTGCCCCAAGGCCACAAAGGCCCCGCCTTCCTCGCCTATCCGAACTTCGACGTCTATTTCGAGTGGAACCAGAGCTTCACCTACGTGCTCACCGCCGCCGAATTCGCCAATCGCCTGATGGGCGCTCCCGCCTTCCGGCCCAAATCCCCCGAAGCGGGCCTCTCCGGCGATCAGATGAAGCAGTTGCAATTCAAACTCGCCCGTCGCGGCCATGATGTCGGCAAGGTGGATGGCATCCTCGGCTCCGGCACCCGCGCTGCCGTTCAGGCCGAGCAAAAGCGCCTCGGCCTCCCTGCTGATGGCTGGCCCACCTCGGCGCTCCTCGGAAAGCTCTAACCCGCAGGATCAAGCGACAAGCTGCTCGGCCTTCTTCAGGTCCACCGACACCAGCTGCGAAACGCCCTGCTCCTGCATCGTCACGCCAAAGAGGCGGTCCATCCGCGCCATCGTCACCGCATGGTGGGTGATGATGAGGAACCGCGTGTCGGTCCGCCGTGTCATCTCGTCCAGAAGATCACAGAACCGCGTCACGTTCGCATCGTCCAAAGGCGCGTCCACCTCGTCGAGCACACAGATCGGAGCCGGATTGGCGAGGAACACCGCGAAAATCAGTGCCAGCGCCGTCAGTGTTTGTTCACCCCCAGAGAGGAGCGACAGCGTCGAAAGCTTCTTGCCTGGCGGCTGGCACATGATCTCCAGCCCCGCCTCCAGCGGGTCATCCGACTCAACAAGTACAAGGCTCGCCTCGCCGCCGCCGAAAAGATGCGTGAACAAAAGCGAGAAGTTCGAGTTCACCTGCTCGAAGGCCGTCAAAAGCCGCTCCCGCCCTTCGCGATTGAGGCTCGAAATGCCCGAGCGCAGGGCCCGGATTGCCTCCTCCAGATCGGCCTTCTCACTGGCCAGATTATCGTGCTCTTCCTGAACCGCCTTCGCGTCTTCCTCCGCGCGCAGGTTCACCGCCCCCAAGGCCTCCCGTTGCCGCTTCAAGCGGTTCACATCGGCTTCCACTTCCTCCGAGGGGGGCATCGCTTCGGGATTGCCGCCGAGCCGCTCCAATAACGCCTCTGGCGTGGTCTCCAGATCTTCGGAAATCCGCTCCGAGGCATAGGCCACGGTTTCCCGCGCTGCATCCGCCCGCGCTTCGGCCCGTGCCCGCGCTTCCCGCGCTTCGCCTGCCAAACGCTCGGCGTCGCGCTCCTGCCCATGAGCCTCGCGCAAGGCACTCTCGGCTTCCGCCAAAGCATCGGCCGCCGCCGCGCGCCGCCCTTCGGCCTTCTCGATTTCCTCGCCCAAAGCCTCGCGCTTGGCCGCGATCTCTTCGGGTGCCGCGCTGGCCTCTTCCAAAGCCTCTTCACTTTCCTCGCGCCGCGCCGCCAGTTCCGAAGCCCGCACCTTCGCGGTCTCCAAACGGTGCCGCCAACCAGAAAGCTCCTTCGTCACTTCCTGCGAGCGCCGCGTGCGCGCTTCGCCCTCACGCCGCACTTCTTCATGCGCAGAACGACGCGACATCATGGTGATCCGCGAGGCTTCCACGGTCATGCGGATGTCTTCCACCGAAGCCCGCGCATCTTCCAGACTGTCCAGCGCGCCCATGGCACGCTCAGCCTCCAGCATCCGCGTCCGCGCGCCCATGGCCTCTTCCTCGTGCCGCGCCACCGCAAGCCCGAGGCTTTCCAACTTCGCCGCAGCCAAGCTCTTCTCTGCCTCGGCCCGGTTCAACGCCCGCGCCGCTTCCGCCACCCACGTATCCGCCGCGCGGCGTGCCACCCGCGCGGCCTGATCCGCATCGGTCAAGGCCCGAAGCCGCGCGGTCAGCGCCTCATGGGCATCGCGCGCCCCGTCCACCTTCGCCGTGGCCCGCGCCATCTGCTGCTTGAGGCCCTCCAAGCGGTTCAATTGCTCCAACCGCAACGCAGCCGCCGAAGGCGCTTCTTCCGCCCAAGACCGGAACCCGTCCCACCGCCAGAGATCGCCTTCCAGCGAAACCAACCGCTGCCCCGGCTTCAGCAAAGGCTGCAGCCGCGCCGCATCCTCGGCATCCACCAAACCGATCTGCGCCATCCGGCGTTCCAGCACTTCGGGCACCGAAACATGCGCTGAAAGCGCTGTCACGCCCTCGGGAAGCGCCTGCACCTCGTCATAGGCCGGCAGCGCCGACCAACCCGAAGGCCCATCCGCCTCAACCTCGGGCGCGCGCAGGTCATCCGCCAAAGCCGCCCCAAGCGCCTTCTCGAACCCCATCTCGACCTGCAAACGGTCGATGATCTGGCCGCCTTCCGCCGTATCCCGCTCCAGAAGCCGCGCCAAAGCCGTGGCCTCGGCCCGAAGCGCGTTCAACTCGCCTTCCGCTTCCGAACGCTCGCCCCGCGCTTCCGCTTCCCGCGATTGGGTCTCCGCCCGCGCCGCTTCCGCTTCCGCCAGAACCTCTTCCGCCGACACCGCGGTGGCCTGCGCCTCTTCCGCTTGCTCCAGCGCCAGTTCCTGCGCTTCGGCGGCACTTTCCAAAGCCTCGCGCGCCGCCTCAACAGCTTCCCGCGCACGCTCCGCTTCCGCTTCTGAACGCTCGCGCGTCTTCCGGCTGTCTTCCACCAAACGCTGTGCCGATTGGTGCCGCGCCGCCAAGCGCGCCACATCCTCGGTGATCTGGCTCAACTCGGCCTCGCGCTCCTGCAGCACTGAAGCCGCTTCCCGCGCCGCTTCTGCCGCCGACTCCAAGCGCTCACCATGCCCTTCGCCCGCCTTCGCAAGCTCCCGCGCTTCCCATTCCAGCCGCTGGATCACCTCGCCCGCATCGCGATTGAGCCCGCCTTCCCGTTCCATATCGCGGTCGATCTGCAGAATGCGGTTCTTCAACGTCTCGATCTGCTCGCGCGCGCGGCTTTCCTGATCGACCAAGGCATCGCGCTGCACGATCAACCGTTGCAGGATCGCCCCCGCAATGGCCTCTTCCTCCCGCTTCGGCGGCATCGCATCTTCCGCCGCCACCCGCGCTTTTGCCGCTGCCCGCGCCGCCAGTTCCGCCTGTGCTGCTGCCGTCACCCGATCGCGTAGCGCCGCTTCCGCCACGGCCCGCGCCTCATCGGCCTCGCGCCAGCGGCGGTAAAGCAACATGCCTTCCGCCGTCCGCAATTCCTCGCCAATCGCCCGATACCGCGCCGCCTGCCGCGCTTGCCGCTCAAGGCTCTGAAGTTGCTGCGCCAATTGCTCCAGCACATCGTCCACACGCGCCAACCTGTCGAGGCATCTGCAAAAAGCATCTGCACATCGCGCGCCCGAACATCCTTGGTGTTGACCTTATAGGCCGAACCCACATCCCGCGTGATCCGCCGGATGATCTCCAGCTGATCGCTGTCATTGAACCCAGCTGGTGCCAGCCGATCCTCGTTATCCAGAACCAGCGCCACTTCCGCGAAATTCCGCGCAGGCCGCGTGGCCGCCCCCGCGAAGATCACGTCTTCCATCCCGCCGCCGCGCATCGCCGTCGGGCGGTTCTCGCCCATCACCCAACGCAAGGCTTCCAGAAGGTTCGACTTGCCACACCCGTTCGGCCCGACAACACCTGTCAGCCCGTCCTTAATCAGCAGGTCCGTCGGATCGACGAAGCTCTTGAAGCCAGTGAGTCGCAGTTTCGTAAAGCGCACACGTTACTCCCGTGCCCTCAGGGTGGTGGCCAAGAGTGCCAAGCACTGCCCCATCGAGTCAACGCGCTTTAACCCGATCTGGGGTGAATAGAGGGGTTATCCACAAGATATGGGGCTTTTCCACAGCCTCTTGCAGCTTTCCCTGCGGTGCCGCAGCTTGGCGGCGAACGAAAGGAAACCCCATGGAATCGCCCCGCTTCCACCAACTTCCCCCAGAAGCGGACATGACAGATGTCCACGCGCTCCTGATCGCTGCTTTCGCCTATATGGAAGGCCGGATCGATCCCCCCTCCTCCCTTACCCGCATGACACCCGCCTCCTTTTCTGAGGCCGCGAAAGCTGGCGAGCTTTGGGTTGCCGGAACGCCACCCCTTGCTTGCATGGTGCTCACACCGCAAACAGATACGCTCTACTTGGGGAAAATGGCCATCGCGCCTTCGCATCGCGGCTCGGGGCTGGCGCGCCGGATGATCGCGCATGCACTGGAGCGCGCCAAGGCGCTCGGCCTGCCGTCGCTCACCCTGCAAACACGTATCGAACTCGTCGAAAACCAGAAGGCCTTCACCGCGCTCGGCTTCACCGAAACGGGCCGCACCGCGCACGCAGGCTATCCGTCACCGACCTCGATCACCTACAGCCTCGACGTGTGAAACGCCCACAAGCTGCGCCAGCCTCTCCAAAACCCACTGCACCCGCCGCTCGCGCCACGACGCCACGCGCTCGGCGATCAGCAAATAAGCACCCCCGCCGCCATCAGCGCCTCCGCCAAAGGGCCACCGCGAAGCGCAACGCCCATTTCCAGAGCGCTGCGCCGATCTACGCCAGTTTTTTCAGAAGCTTACGCTTTGAGCGCCGCCAAAATCTCCCGCGCGGTCTCTTCACGCACCGATTTCCGCGCCACCATCTCGGCAGCCACCTGCCCGATCTGATCGCCCTTCGCCCCGGCCGAAACCGCAAGGTTGCGCGCATGGAGCGTCATATGTCCGCGTTGAATGCCTTCCGTCGCCAAAGCCCGCATCGCCGAGAAGTTCTGCACCAAACCAACAGCCGCCATCACCCGCGCCAAGCGGTCGGCATTGGTGATCCCCATGATCTTCAGCGAGGCCCGCGCCGTCGGATGCGCCCGCGTCGCACCGCCCACGATCCCAACCGGCATCGGGCATTCGATCATCCCCACCAGATCGCCGTTCTTGTCCTTCTCGTAAGTGGTCAAAGGCCCATAACCACCGGGCCGTGTCGCGGCATAGGCGTGCGCCCCGGCCTCCAAGGCCCGCGTATCCTGCCCCGTCGCCATCCCCACAGCGGAAATCCCGTTCATGATCCCCTTGTTATGCGTCGCCGCGCGATAGGGATCGCAGGCCGCAAAGGCATAGGCTTCGAGGATACCCTGCACCGTCTCCGCCCCGATCTCCGCCGCAGGCCAAGTCGCCCGTGCCCGCACCAGCCGCCGATCGGCGAGGTTCGAGAGAATCCGCAACCGCGCCGTACCGCCCGTCCATCCCTCCAGATGTGGCGCACAGGTTTCGGCCATGGTGTTCACCGCATTCGCCCCCATCGCGTCGCGCACATCCACAATCAGATGCACGATGAGGAAACCGCCCGCCACCCGCGCTTCAACCGAACGGAACCCACCGCCGAGCTTCACCAGCATCGGGTCCACCCCGTCGCACAGCGCCTTCAACTCCGCTTCCCGCTCCAGCACCCGCGCCCGCGCCAGATGCGGATCGGCCAACCCAGTGATCTGCACCTGCGCAATCATCCGCGGTGCATCAGCCGAAGTCGTGATTCCCCCCGCCTCTCGGCAGGCCCGCGCCCCGTTGCACACAGCCGCAATCACACTCGCCTCTTCCGTGGCCATCGGCACCAAGGCATCCACCCCGTCCACCGTCACGTTGGTCGCAACCCCCAAAGGGATCGCCATCACCGAAACCACGTTTTCCGACAGATGCTCGCACAACTCGCCCGAAGCCTCCGCCTCGCGCGTCAGATGCGCCACCTCCGCCTCCGAAAGCCCCGTCACGTCCGCCACTTTCGCCAGGCGTTCAGCCCGCGTCAGCGCGTGAAAGCCCGAAATCCGCGATGTCATGCCAGTTTCTCCCAAAGCACATCACACAAAGTCCCCAAACGCGCTTCCGCCGCGATCATCGCATCCACAATCAGATTACCGGCTGAATCTTTAACCCCTGAAATCATCACGCGATGCAATGTATGATCGCTCATTAATGCATCAGGTACAAAAAGGAGTTCCGTATTA
>RFUP01000114.1 GCA_009922885.1 Paracoccaceae bacterium | reverse complement strand
CAACGGATCACCGCCGAAAATGGCAGCGAATTTCCGGTTGCAGCCGCGAATGATGCGGCTTTCCAGGAGGCAAAGGCCGACAGGGGCGTGTTCGAAGGCGAGATCGGCAAGGGTCATGGTGCGGCTATGCTGCGTTGACGCGGGCGGAAAGGAAAGGGGGAATGTATTTCTACCGATTGCGGGGCGGCGGGAGGAATGGAATTCTGCACGGGATTGAGGGAGTGAGAAATGAATATCGCGACTTGGCTTGAGCGGGCTGCAGAGGCGGGCGGGGCACGCCCGGCGCTTTTTCTCGGAACGGATTGCGTGGCGAATTACGCGGAGTTTGCCGGGCAGGCGGCGCGGTTCGCGGGGGCTTTGCGGGCGCATGGGATCTGGCCGGGGGATCGGGTGGCGCTTTTTGCCAAGAATTGCCCCGATTATCTGGTGGCGCTCTGGGGCATCTGGTGGGCCGGATCGGTGGCGGTTCCGGTGAACGGCAAGCTGCATGGCAAGGAAGCGGCGTGGATCGCGGAGAATTCAGGGGCCGCCTTGGTGGTGACGAGTGCCGATCTGACCGGGGCTTTGCAGGCGGAAACCGGGGTTTCCTTGCTGGAGCTGGGGAGTGCGGAATGGGAGGCGGCGCTTCAGAGCGCTCCTTTGGCGTGCGCGCATCGGCGGGCAGAGGAGTTGGCGTGGCTCTTCTACACGTCGGGGACAACGGGGCGGCCCAAGGGGGTGATGATCACGCATCGGATGCTGACGGTGATGGCGCTGAGCTATTTCGCCGATGTGGATGAGGTGACGGCAGAAGATGCAGCGCTTTATGCGGCGCCGTTAAGCCATGGGGCAGGGATCTATTGCCTCATGCATGTGCTGAAAGGCGCGCGGCATGTGTGCCCGCCTTCAGGTGGGTTTGACGAGGCGGAGATCTTGGAATTGGCGGCCAAGCTGGGCCGTGTGCATATGTTCGCCGCCCCGACGATGGTGAAGCGGCTCACCACCTATGCGAAGGCGGCAGGCCAGCGCGGCACGGGGATCCGGACCGTGGTTTATGCGGGTGGGCCGATGTATCTGGCGGATATCCTTGAAGCGGTCGAGTGGTTTGGGCCTGTGTTCGTGCAGATCTACGGGCAGGGGGAATGCCCGATGGGGATCACGGCGCTTTCTCGCCATGATGTGACGGACAGGACCAATCCGCGCTGGCGCGAGCGTTTGGCTTCTGTGGGGCGCGCGCAGTCGGGGGTAGAGGTGCGGATTGGCGACGCGGAAGCTGCGGAGGTGCCACGCGGAACGGTGGGGGAAATCCTCGTGCGCGGTGACGTGGTGATGCCGGGGTATTGGCAGAACGAGAAGGCCAGTGCCGAAACATTGAAGGGCGGATGGCTCTGGACTGGTGACATGGGATTCATGGATGCCGACGGGTATGTGACCATGCAGGACCGCTCGAAAGACCTTATCATTTCAGGCGGCACCAATATCTATCCGCGCGAGGTGGAAGAGGCGCTGATGGAGCATGTGAGCGTGCATGAGGCGGCCGTGGTGGGGGCGCCTGATGCCGAGTGGGGTGAGATCGTTGTGGCTTTCGTGGTGCCTGCGCCGGGGGCTGTGGTGGACGCCGGAGTGTTGGATGCCCATTGCCGAGAACGGATTGCGCGGTTCAAACGGCCGAAGCGCTATGAGGTGGTGGAGGCGTTGCCAAAGAACAACTACGGCAAGGTTTTGAAAACAGACTTGCGGGCACGTTTGACGTGAAGAAAAAATAAGCCGCCCCCGGTTGCAAGCAGCAGGATGCTGTTCCGGGAGCGGCGCACTGGCCGTCGTTAGATGGCCAGATATTCGGCGCGGAGTTCCGCGTTTTCAAGCACTTCACGGGCGGAGCCGTCGAAAACGACGGTGCCTGTGTCGAGGATCACGGCGCGGTCGGCGAGTTCGAGTGCACGGACGGCGTTCTGTTCGACGATGACGGTGGTGATGCCCTGCTCCTTGATGTGGCGGAGCGTGCGTTCGATTTCGTCGACGATGACGGGCGCGAGGCCTTCGTAGGGTTCGTCGAGGAGAAGCACCTTGATGTCACGCGCGAGCGCGCGGGCGATGGCGAGCATCTGCTGTTCGCCGCCCGACAATGTGACACCTTCCTGCATCCGGCGTTCGCCAAGACGCGGGAAGAGGTTGTAAAGGCGTTCCACCGACCAGCCGATTGGCGGCGCGATCTGTGCGAGCTTGAGGTTTTCCTCCACGGTAAGACCGGGGATGATGCGGCGGTCTTCTGGCACGAGGCCGATGCCGAGTTGGGCGGCCTCGTAGCTGGTTTTCAGGTGCAATGGCTGGTGGTCGAGCCAGATTTCACCTTGCGTGACCAAGGGCGAGCCGATGCGGGCGATGGAGCGGAGCGTGGAGGTTTTGCCTGCGCCGTTCCGGCCCAGAAGGGCGAGGATTTCGCCTTCGTGGACGTTGAAAGACACGCCTTGCACAATGTAGCTCTCGCCGTAATAGGCGTGCATGTCCCAGACCGAGAGATAGGCCGGGGCGGTTTCGGCATAGTTATGCCCTTTGGAGAAGTCGGGTTTGACGTTCATCGCGCGCGCTCCTTAATGGCCTGCGGACTCGCCGAGATACGCTTCGCGCACCTTCGGGTTGCCCTTGATGTTTTCGGGGAGGTCTTCGACCAGCGGCGTGCCTTGGGCGAGCACGGTGATCCGGTCGGCAAGGCTGAAGACCACGTGCATGTCGTGTTCGATGATGCACATGGTGATGTCGCGCTTTTGTTTGATCTCTTTCAGGAGGTCGATCGTGTTGTTCGTGTCGGCCCGCGCCATGCCGGCGGTGGGTTCGTCGAGGAGCAACAGTTTCGGATCTTGCGAGAGGCACATCGCCATTTCGAGGCGACGCTTGTCGCCACGAGACATCGAGGCCGCGTGCATGCCGCGCTTGTCGATCATGTTCACGTCAGAGAGCATCTGCTCGGCGCGGTCCATGACTTCCTTGTCGCGGAGCGCCTCCGAGAAGGCGCGCAGTTTGAACGCACCGTCGCGCTTGGCGAAGCAGGCGATCATGACGTTTTCCAGAACCGAGAGATCACCGAAGATTTCGGGGGTCTGGAACACGCGGGAGATGCCCATCTGGTTGATTTCGAAAGGCTTGCGCCCCAGCACGGACTGGCCTTGGAACATCACCGATCCGGTATCGGGGATCAGTTTGCCCACAAGACAGTTCAGGAGTGTGGACTTGCCTGCACCGTTTGGCCCGATGATGGCGTGCACGGTGTTTTCCGCGACGCTGAGGTTGACGTCTCCGAGTGCCTGGAGGCCGCCGAAGCGCTTGTTCACGCCTTTGACTTCAAGAATGCCCATGGCTGCCTCCTCACTCTGCGGGGTTGGTGTTTTGGGAAGACTTGGAAGCCTTCCCGCGCTTCAGCCAGCGGGCGATACGCTGCCCACCTTCGACGAGGCCACCCGGCAGGAAGATCACGACGAGCATAAAGAGGATGCCGAGCGTGAGGTGCCAGCCTTTGCCGATGAACGGGTGCAGGATGCCGACGATGAAGTCTTCAAGGCCATCGGGCAGGAAGCTGAACCAGCCATGGAGCACATTGTCGTTGATCTTCGAGAAGATGTTTTCGAAGTACTTGATGAAGCCTGCGCCGAGGATCGGGCCGATGAGCGTGCCCGCGCCGCCAAGGATGGTCATGAGAACAACTTCGCCGGAAGCGGTCCATTGCATGCGTTCGGCACCTGCGAGCGGGTCCATCGAAGCCATGAGGCCACCAGCAAGGCCTGCATACATGCCGGAGATCACGAAAGCGGCCAGCGTGTAAGGCTTGGCGTTCATGCCGGTGTAGTTCAGGCGCTGCTGGTTCGATTTCACCGCGCGGAGGGTGAGGCCGAAGGGCGAGCGGAAAATGCGGATCGCGACGTAGAAAGCGACGAGCATGATCGCGGCGCACAGGTAATAGCCCGCGTTGAACTGGAAGAGCCAGGGGCCTAGGTCCATCTGGTAGGTGGAGCGCATTTCGAGGCCGAAGATGTTGGTGACCGGAATGCCGCCCTGTGCGGTTTGGCTGATGCCGAGGATGCGCGGGTCGTTCAGGGTGATCTGAAGGCCCGTTTCACCGTTGGTGATCGGGGTCAGCACCGAGTAGGCCAGCGCGAAGGACATCTGTGCGAAGGCCAGCGTGAGGATCGAGAAGTAGATCCCCGAGCGGCGCAGCGAGACGTAGCCGATCACAACCGCGAAGAGGCCCGAGACGATGACGGCGAGAATGATCGCGGGGATCACGTTCATCGACAGGAGCTTGAACATCCAGACGGCGGAATAGGAGCCCACTCCGAGGAAGGCCGCGTGGCCGAAGGAGAGGTAGCCTGTGAGGCCGAAGAGGATGTTGAAGCCGATGGCGAAGATCCCGAAGATCACGAAGCGCTGCATCAGGTCGGGATAACCGGCGTTGAATTGCGCGAGGCTGGAGCCTTCGGGGAAGGGGTTGAGAAGGAAAGGGGCGAGCAGGGTAAGTGCTGCCACGACGATCAGAAGGGATGTGTCTTTTCTGTCGAGACCGAACATGGGTTATTCCTCCATCACGCCCTTGCGGCCCATGAGGCCCCGTGGACGGGTCAGCAGAATGATAATGGCGACGAGATAGATAATGATCTGGTCGATGCCGGGGATGAGCGACTTGATTTCGTTCATCGAAGCGAAGGATTCGAGCACGCCGAGCATGAAGCCTGCGGCGACGGCGCCGGGCAGGGAGCCCATACCGCCAACAACCACCACGACGAAGCTGAGGACGAGGAAGTCCATGCCCATGTGGTAATTCGGGCTGTTGATCGGGGCATACATCGCACCTGCGAGGCCCGCGACAGCGGCGGCGATGCCGAACATGATGGTGAAGCGGCGGTCGATGTTGATGCCGAGGAGGCCCACGGTTTCGCGATCAGCCATGCCAGCACGGACGACCATGCCGAAGGTGGTGAATTGCAGGAAGGCAAACACCGCGCCGATGATCATGGCTGCGAAGCCGAAGTAGACCAGACGCCAGTAGGGGTAGATGATCGTATTCGCGTCGAAGCCGAGAAGCACGCCGAAGTCGAAAGAGCCGCGGAATACATCTGGAGCAGGGGTCGGGATCGGGTTCGCGCCGTAGAAATACTTGATGATTTCCTGAAGAACGATGGCAAGGCCGAAGGTCACAAGGATCTGGTCGGCGTGGGGGCGCTTGTAGAAGTGCTTGATAAGCCCGCGCTCCATCACGAAGCCGATCCCGATCATCACAGGGATGGTCAGGAGGATCGAAAGCGGCACGGCCCAATCAATGAGCGCGGCACCTGTTTCAGGGCCGAACCACTCGGAAACATAGGGCGTTTTGACTTTCAGCGGATTGCCGAGGAAGTCTTTCTTGGTCGGATCGAGCACCTCGTGGCTGATGGTCAGAAGGCGGTTCATCGATACGGCGCAGAAGGCACCGATCATGAAAAGCGCCCCGTGCGCGAAGTTGACGACACCGAGTGTGCCGAAAATGAGCGTAAGCCCGAGGGCGATCAGCGCGTAGGCAGATCCCTTGTCGAGCCCGTTCAGGATCTGAAGGATAATGGCGTCCATCGTTCCCACCTGTGGATTTATTGGGTGGTGTTCATGCTCTGGTTGCGAAGCGCTTTCCAGAGGTGCAGAGGTCACGCGCTCGGGTGAGCGCGTGACCCCTTGTGGTGAGCCTTAGATCAGGCGCCCGGGTTGCATGCGCCGAGCTGGCCGCCTGCGAACATCGGGTGTTCCGGATCGTAAGTGACCTGTGCCACCGGCGTGACCTCGACGATTTCCACGAGGTGGAATTCGGATTCCGGGGTCATCGCGCCGCGCACGACCAGCACGTCTTTGAAGCACTGGTGGTCTTCTTTGCGGTAGGTCGTTGCACCGTTGCCGAGACCGTCGAACTCGAAGCCTTCGAGCGCTTCTGCGACGGCGCAGGGGTTGAACGAACCGGCACGCTCCACAGCATCCGCATAGAGGATGGTTTGTGCGTAGCAGGTTTGTGCAGCCTGGCTGGGCGGGAAGCCATACTTCTCGCCGAAGGACTTGACGAATGCCTTGGTGCCTTCGTCCTGGAGTTTCCAGTCCCAGTTCTGCGAACCGACGATGCCCTTGATGTTGGCACCTGCGCCCTTCGCCATCAGCTCCGAGTAAAGCGGAACGATGATTTCGAAGGTCTTGCCGTTCACTTGCTTGTCACGCAGGCCGAACTGCACAGCGTTGGTGAGCGAGTTCACCATGTTCCCGCCGTAGTGGTTCAGAACCAGAACGTCTGCGCCGGAGTTCAGAACGGGCGCGATGTAGGACGAGAAGTCGGTCTGGGCGAGCGGGGTGAGAACGTTGTTAACGGTCTTCCAGCCAAGCGCCTCGGTTGCCGCCTGGATCGACGCTTGCTGCGTCCAGCCCCAGGTGTAGTCGGCAGTGAGGTGATAGGCCGCGCGCTCGGAACCGTAGAGCTTCTGCAGCACGGGTGCGAGGGCGGCAGCGGACATGTAGGCGTTGAAGAAGTGGCGGAAGCCGTTTGCCTTCTTGTCTTTGCCGGTGGTGTCGTTCGAGTGGGTCAGACCCGCCATGAAGATCACGCCCGCTTCCTGGCAGAGACCCTGCACAGCAACGGCCACGCCGGAGGACGAACCGCCGGAGATCATGACAGCTTTGTCTTTTTCGATCATCGACGAATTCGACTTTTTTACCGAGGATGCCGTTCCCTTTGAGCGCCTTCGAGGTGAAGGTGTTCATCATACCGGCGTCGCCTTCACCATTCAGGTGCTGGACAGCGAGTTCGAATGCGCGGAGTTCGTCGAGGCCTTCATCGGCGTAGGGGCCGGTCTGCGGAACGTTGAAGCCCAGCGTAACGCTGGAGCCGGTCGGTTCGTTGGTGAAGGCCGCCGCCGAGGATGCGGTAAAGATCGTCGGTAGTGCGAGACCTGCGCCAGCGACGGCACCAGTTTTCAACACCCCACGACGGGTGAAGTTGCTTGTGGACATTTCATCCTCCCATTTCGTGAAACGCGATCATCGCCTCCTCTTGCGCTGATCGCGGGCACGTAAGTGCAAAACCAATATCGCGTGACGAAAGAAAACTTCGCAACAACTCCTTTAC
>RFUP01000113.1 GCA_009922885.1 Paracoccaceae bacterium | reverse complement strand
ACGTCCGCCAATTGCCTTCCGGTGCAAGCTGATGCGGCAAAGCCCAGAATTCAAAGAGCCACGGCAAAGCCATCACTTCGGGTTCCGTCAGGCTGTCAAGAAACGCGTTCTGAATTTCCACATCGGCGGAGGCGATCCAGGCGGCACCCGATTTGAGATCTGGCCTGATCGAAGTCGATGGCGTGCCCGGCTCTGGTGCCACCGCTGGATTGCTTACGGGTTTCATTGAGTTTGGCCTCCGTTTCCATAGCAATCCGCAGCCATTGGCGAATGTCTGCGGTGATTTTCGCGCTGTCTTTGAACGCCGTCACATCGCCATCGAGGATCCGCAGGCGGAGCTCGTCGAGTTGTGACCACATCGAAAGCAACTGGGCTTCGACCAAAGCGGCCGCACGGCGCAAACGCGCCTCTTCCGGCACCGCTTCATCTTCGGCCTCTAGGGTTAAGTCCATTTTCATTCGCTGCCCGTTTCCTTGCCATCAGGTCATCTTTCGACCCGGAAGGGTCAGGATGGCGGGCGGCGTTTCGCCTTGCTCCGCACATCTGCCGCGTCCAGCACGGTTGCAAACTGCACACTGGAACCCTTCTGATCCGGAAACGCTGCGCGCGCACTCGGATCGCTCGGCGCGCCGAATTTCCTGAGATTGGTATTTGCATGCCCGAAGGATTGCCTGTATCACCCGCGGGCCGTTTGCCGCCCCATTGTTTTTGCTCGGCACTTGCCAAGGGACGCCCGACTGATGCTTCAGACCCCGTATTATCTGATCGACAAAACTCGGCTTCTGCCGAACATGGAAAAAATCGCCTGGCTCCGCGAGAATTCCGGTGCCAAGGCGCTTTTGGCCCTCAAGTGCTTTGCCACTTGGGATGTATTTGATTTCATGTCGCAATACATGGACGGCACGACCTCCTCTTCGCTCTTCGAAGTAAAGCTGGGGCGCGAGAAATTCCCTGGGGAAACCCATGCCTATTCCGTGGCGTGGTCTCCGAGCGAGATCGATGAGGTCTTGGCCTCGTCGGACAAGATTATCTTCAACACCGTGGGGCAACTCACACGCTTCGAAGAGGTAAGCCGCTCGCATGTGCGCGGGTTGCGCGTGAACCCCGGCGTGTCGACATCCTCCTTCGATCTGGCCGACCCCGCGCGCCCCTTCTCGCGTTTGGGCGAGCACGATCCCGCGAATATCGAACCCGTGGCCGACCTGATTTCCGGCTTTATGTTCCACAACAATTGCGAGAACGCCGATTTCGACCGCTTCTCCGCAATGCTCGACGGGATCGAACAGCGTTTCGGGCATCTCGTCCGCCGGATGGACTGGATCAGCCTTGGCGGCGGCATCCATTTCACGGGCGAAGGCTATCCGTTGGAAAAACTGGCCGAACGCCTCAAGCGGTTCTCCGACAAGAACGAGGTGCAGGTCTATCTGGAACCCGGCGAAGCCGCGATCACCAAGTCGACCACTCTCGAAGTCACCGTTCTCGACACGCTCTGGAACGGCAAAAACCTCGCTATCGTCGACAGCTCCGTCGAAGCCCATATGCTCGATCTTCTGATCTACCGTGAAAGCGCCAAGATGGTCCCGAACGAAGGGCCTGAAGAGTGGATGGTGTGCGGGAAGTCCTGCCTTGCTGGCGATATTTTCGGCACCTTCCGCTTCCCAGCCCCGCTCAAAGCGGGGGATCGCCTCTCGATGGATGACGCGGCAGGCTATACGATGGTGAAGAAAAACTGGTTCAACGGCGTGCAAATGCCGTCAATCGCGGTGAAAGAACTCGACGGCACAACTCGCCTCGTTCGCGATTTCACCTACGCAGACTTCGCGTCCGCCCTATCTTAAGGGCTGTCATTGAACCGTCGCGCTAAAGCGGCACCTTTCCACCCGACAAACCAAAGGGGGTCTCGTGGGTAGATGAAGAAGAACGTCCTCATAATTGGCGCAGGCGGCGTCGCTCAGGTCGTGGCGCATAAATGCGCTCAAAATAACGATGTGCTTGGCGAGATCCATGTCGCCAGCCGGACGCTTTCGAAATGCGAAGCGATCCTTGAGTCCGTTCGCGAGAAGCGCGCGATGAAAGTGGACGGCATTCTTCGCGCCCATGCGGTGGATGCCATGGACAGCACCGCCGTCGCGGCTCTGATCCGTGCAACTGGAGCCCAGATTGTGATCAACGTGGGCTCTGCCTTCGTGAACATGACCGTGATGGATGCCTGTATCGAAACCGGTGCGGCCTATATCGACACGGCCATTCACGAAGATCCCGCCAAGATTTGCGAGGCCCCACCGTGGTATGGCAACTACGAGTGGAAAAAACGCGACCTCTGCGCTGAAAAGGGCGTCACCGCCATTCTGGGTTCGGGCTTCGATCCGGGCGTGGTGAATGCTTTCGCGCGTTTCGCCATCGACCAGATGGACGAGGTGACGTCGATCGACATCGTCGACATTAACGCTGGATCGCACGGCAAATACTTCGCCACCAACTTCGATCCCGAAATCAACTTCCGCGAATTCACAGGCACCGTCTACTATTGGGAAGACCAGCAGTGGAAGGAAACCTCGATGTTCGCCTCGGGCCGCGACTGGGATCTGCCCGTCGTCGGCACCTGCCGCGCCTATCAATCGGGCCACGACGAGGTGCACTCGCTCGCCGCCAACTATCCACAGGCCGATGTGCGCTTCTGGATGGGCTTTGGCGATCACTACATCAACGTGTTCACCGTGCTGAAAAACCTCGGCCTTCTCTCGGAACAGCCCGTGAAAACCGCCGAAGGCCTCGAAGTGGTGCCGCTCAAAGTGGTGAAAGCCGTGTTGCCCGATCCAGCCAGCCTTGCACCGAATTACACCGGAAAAACCTGCATCGGCGATCTGGTGAAGGGCAAGAAGGGCGGCAAGGACGTAGAGATCTTCGTCTATAACGTCGCTGATCACAAAGAAGCCTATGAGGAAGTTGGCAGCCAAGGCATCAGCTATACCGCAGGCGTGCCGCCCGTTGCTGCGGCCATGCTCGTTGGCACAGGCGAGTGGGACACTTCCAAGATGGTGAACGTCGAAGAGTTGGATCCGAAGCCCTTCTTCACCCTTCTCGATCGCATGGGCCTGCCCACCCGCGTCAAGGATGCTGCGGGCGACCGCGCTTGGAATGCCTGAACCAAAAGGGCGGCGGAGCCATCTCCGCCGCCCCTTGCGCCCTTGCATGAGGCGCGCCATTGTCGCTTCATGAACGATGCGAGTGACGATCTATCCGAGCCTGACGAGCGCACTGGCAGGCCCTCCATAGCGCTTGCCATTCGCCCCGATCAAATCGAACACACCCCCGAAAAGATCACGTGGGAAACGGTTACGCTCACCAACGCGGCCTTGCCCGCCCTCCTGCGCTTCGCGGCATGGCATCTCGAACTCGGCGCCACGAAGGTCAGCTTCTACCTCGATCAGGACATGCCGGACGTGGAGCGCTTCTTCGCCCCCCACCCGCGCGTTGCGGTGATCCCCTGCTCCCCCGAGTGGTGGGCCAGTATCGGGCGCGAACGCCTCCCCGCGCACCAAAACCGCCAAGCTGTTGCCGCCACCCAAGCCTACCGCTCCGCGCAAAGCCAATGGCTCTGCCACATCGACATCGACGAATTCCTGCTCCCCGACACCTCAATCGCTGACTGGCTAGCCACCGCTCCGGACGATATGGCAGTGCTCAACATCGCCCCCATCGAACAATTGGCCCCAACAGAACCCGGCGACACCTACCATTTCAAAATGGCCCCCCGTTTCGCGGGCCAAACCGGTGCACTCAGGGAAAGCCTCTACCCCACATTCGGGCCTTACCTGCGTGGTGGCTACATCTCGCATCTCGAAGGCAAGAACTTCGCGCGCACTGGTTTCAAGGCAGTGCGTGTAGGGATCCACTCTTGCCTCTTCCAGCAAAAGGCCATCGCCAACAGAACGCGCCTTCCCGGTGTTTGGCTGGGCCATGCCCATGCCCCGAGCTGGGAAAGTTTCGCCCGCCATCTTGCGTTCCGGAAAACCCAAGGCAGCTATCGCCCCCAGAAAAGCGGCAATATCGGATTGGCCCAAGTGCTCGACATGCTCGAATCTGAAGGAGAAAACGGCCTCAAGGCTCTCTTCAAAGAGGTCTGCCTCGCCCGCCCCGACCTCCTCGCCGCCCTTGCCGCCCATAATATGCTCGTGACCCGTCAAATGCCCTTCGATACCCTGATCCAAAAACATTTCGGCGTCTCGTTGGAGGATCTGGCATGACTGTCAAATGGGGCATCGTCTCGACCATCAAGGCACCGCTTGCCGAAATCCAACGTTTCGCCGCATGGCACCTCGAACACGGCGCGCATCGGCTATTCCTCTATCTCGACGACGCGGACCCCGAAAAGGCCGAGCGCCTCAACAGCCACCCAAAACTGCGCGTCACCCTCTGTGATGAGACCTATTGGAAGAAGCGCGGCAATCGTCCTGAGCGGCACCAACCCCGCCAAACCATGAATGCCGCCCACGCGCTGTCGCGCGCCAAAGACGTGGATTGGCTCCTGCATTGCGATGTCGACGAATTACTCTGGCCTAGCACCCGATCCGTAGAAAGCCGCTTAGCGGGCCTCCCCGCATACTGCCTCTGCGCCCGTGTCCGCCCGTGGGAGGCGCTCTCGGGCGAAGGCGGGCGCTATTTAAAAGGCGTGGCGCTTTCCGCCCGCGAACGCCGCGCGGAAACCGAAGCGGTCTATCCCCAGTTCGGCCAATGGCTGAACGGCGGCTTCCTGAGCCATGTGGCAGGCAAGCTCTTTCTGCGCACAGGCCATCCCGAACTCAAACCGCGCATCCACAATGTCTACGCAGGCGAGGTCGAGAACCCTGGCCAACAGGAACTCACCGACCTTCCGCTCCTGCATTTCCACGCCAAAAGCCGTGAGGATTTCCTAGCAGCCTATCGCTTCCGCCTCACCGAAGGCTCCTACCGCTCCGAGCTGAAACCGAACCGCAAGCGTGAAGACGGCGGGCTTTCCATGCACGAGCTTCTCAGCATGATCGAAGCCGAGCACGGCGAAGCCGGATTGCGCGAATTCTACGACGAAGTCTGCCTCGCCCGCCCTGCCCTCCTTGAAGCACTCCGCGCCCATGGTAGACTTCTGGAAGCGTCAATTGATCCCGGCGCCCTCATTCAGCGTCACTTCGCCTAACCCTCTGCGTGATTGACCGCTGGCCGCCTTTGCGCTAAGGCCACGCAATGCGGATCAAGACGTGCCGGAGGCACAGGGCCATCCGGGCCGGATCCTTTTCAGATGTACGGGCCAAGTCGCGTCCGTAAGCCACGGACACACATGACCAAATTTACTGACCTGAAGCTCGATCCCAAAGTCCTGAAAGCCATCGAAGAGGCGGGTTACGAAACCCCCACGCCTATCCAAGCCGGGGCCATCCCCCACGCGCTTGAAGGTCGTGACGTTCTGGGCATCGCCCAAACCGGCACGGGCAAGACGGCAAGCTTCACGCTGCCGATGATCACTCTCCTCGCCAAAGGCCGTGCCCGCGCCCGTATGCCGCGCAGCCTCGTCCTTTGCCCGACCCGCGAACTCGCCGCGCAGGTTGCAGAAAACTTCGACACCTACACCAAGCACTTGAAGCTCACCAAAGCGCTTCTGATCGGTGGTGTCTCCTTCAAGGATCAGGACGCGCTCATTGACCGTGGCGTCGATGTGCTGATCGCCACCCCCGGCCGCCTCCTCGACCATTTCGAGCGTGGCAAACTGCTGCTGACCGGCGTGCAGATCATGGTCGTCGATGAAGCTGACCGGATGCTCGATATGGGCTTCATCCCCGATATCGAACGCATCTTCTCGCTTACCCCCTTCACGCGCCAGACCCTCTTCTTCTCGGCCACCATGGCTCCGGAAATCGAGCGCGTCACCAATACGTTCCTGTCGAACCCCGAGCGGATCGAAGTGGCGCGTCAGGCCACCACCTCCGAGACCATCGAACAGGGCGTCGTGTTCTTCACCGCCTCGCGCCGCGACAAGGAAGCCAGCGAGAAGCGCGCGCTTCTCCGTGCGCTCATCGACGCCGAAGGCGATGTCTGCACCAACGCGATCATCTTCTGTAACCGCAAAACGGACGTCGATATCGTCGCCAAGTCTTTGCAGAAATACGGCTATAACGCCGCGCCGATCCACGGCGATCTCGACCAGTCGCAGCGCATGCGTACGCTCGATGGCTTCCGCGACGGATCGGTGCGCTTCCTCATCGCGTCCGATGTGGCGGCCCGCGGCCTCGATATCCCCTCGGTGAGCCACGTCTTCAACTACGATGTGCCAAGCCACGCCGAGGATTACGTGCACCGCATCGGCCGCACGGGCCGCGCAGGGCGCAAAGGCAAGGCGCTTACGCTCTGGACCAAGCGCGACGAGAAGTATTTCGACGCCATCGAAAAGCTCGTCCAGAAAGAAATCCCGCGCCTTGGTCTACCCGAAGGCCTCTCCGAGAAGATCGGCGAAAGCAGCGCCAGCCGTGGCGCCCCCGAACGCGCTTCCTCCGGCAAGTCCTTCGAGCGCCGTGGCCGTGGCGATCGCCGCCGCCGTGGGGACAAGCCCGAGAAGGAACAGGTCGTGGAGGTGGTGGAAACCGCAACGGCCCCTGAGGCCGATGTAGCGGAAGCGCCGCAAGCCGAAGCCCCACGCGAAGAAACCCGTCGTGAAGATAACCGCCGGAACGAGCAACGCCGCTCCGAGCGCAGCGAAGGTGGCCGCAATGATGAGCGCCGCAACCGCGACCGCCATGACCGCAACCGGGATCGCGACGAAAAGGTCATCGGCCTTGGCGATCACCTTCCGGAATTCATTGCGCTGAGCTTCGAACAGCGCCGCGCCGGCTAAGGCCAAATCAGCCGCGCAAGCGGCTGATCCCTCCAAGAACGACAGTCACGATCACCAGCGCCATTGCCAGCGTCAAAAGCCCGAACTTCGCGGCTGCGGCGCTGGAATAGGCCATGGCCACCGCTTGGGAAATCGCGTCCGGCTTAGCCAGCATGACGAAAGAGATCAGGTTCTCCAGAGCGTCGAAGCTAGCACCGGCGATGCCCGAAAGAGCCGCCAGCCCGCCAACACGCCGCCCCCAGCTACCCGCTTTTCCGATCCAC
>RFUP01000112.1 GCA_009922885.1 Paracoccaceae bacterium | reverse complement strand
TCGTTTGGGCCTGAAGTCCAGTCTTATTCCGAAGGAACAGGGAAGGAGATCGAGAGCGACCTCAGCCGTTCTGATCGGCAAGGGCGCCGAGCCGGCACGCCTCATGGGCGCGGTGCAACCAATCCCGAAGCGCGGCAGAGATGCCAATCCCAGCCCCTTGCACACCGCCCAGTTGGATCTGAAAGAGATCAACCTGATTGGCGGGGCTCTGCTGGTTCCAGAACCCACCGCTTTCCATCACAAGCTGGCGTGCCGTTTGGATCGGATCCTCAGAGCCTTCCACCTCACGGACCAACGCGTCTAATGTGCGTCCTTCCATAGCCTTCCTCACAACGCAGGGCCACAAATGCCGAAGTTCCCACAATGTGGGCACCGCGAAGCTGGGTTCAAGAGTCTAGCCGATACGCCAAAACTGGACTTCACTTCCAGGATTGCGCTCTAACGAGCTTGCAACGCTCCAGGAAGAACAGTTACCCCCAAAGCGTGCAATGCAGTCGCCGCAATGTCAGCCTGTGTCAAGCCGGCGTCGGCATACATTTCAGCAGGGGTGGCCTGAGGAATGAAACGGTCTGGCAAAGTCAGGGTGCGTACTTGTAGTCCTGCATGCCAAACTCCTTTATTAGCAGCGTGCGTCCGCGATACTAGCGTGTATGCCATGCTGCGCTAACAGTTCCGTTGCCTTATAAACCACATCGAGATGTGCGCCAAAGGAAAGGAAAGCTACACACTCACCCTCTCTAACGAGACGGCCACGACCGATTTCAAGTGCCTCTCCAATTTTTGGTACTTCCATCCCGCGACCTTCACCGCGCGGATAGCGAAAAGCAATTGGGCCCTCGTTATGAGCTACTGCTGTCGCGACCATATGAACCAGTTCGAGTTCGTCGCTGGCGGCCATAACGGTCATGTTGGGCAGCATCGACAGAAAGCCAACGTCGAAAGCGCCCGCATGCGTAGCTCCATCCTGCCCTACTAGACCGGCGCGATCGATTGCAAAGCGCACAGGCAAGTTTTGCAGCGCGACGTCATGTACGATCTGGTCAAAGCCGCGCTGCAAGAAGGTGGAATAAATCGCGACGAACGGTTTAAGCCCGGCGGCTGCCATCCCCGCGGCAAATGTCACGCCATGTTGTTCTGCGATGCCTACATCGAACACGCGCGCTGGAAAACGTTGAGCCATAATGTCTAATCCACTTCCAGATGGCATGGCTGCCGTTATCGCGACGATATCGGGATCCCGAGCTGCCTCGTGGGTTAGCGCTTGGCCAAAAATAGATGTAAAGCTGGGCGCATTGCTGGTGCTCTTAGCCGGCGCGCCGGTGGCCACGTCGAATTTACCAACGCCATGGTATTTGTCAGATGCGGCTTCTGCCGGTGCGTATCCGGCGCCCTTCCGTGTAATGGCGTGGATCAGGACTGGGCCCGTCGCAGTGGCGCGGGCATGGCGCAGTGTCGCAAGAAGATCGGGCATCGAATGGCCATCGATTGGGCCTATGTAGTCGAAGCCGAGTTGCTCAAACAGGGTGCCGCTTGTGGGCTGACCTGTAACTAGTTCGCGGGTGCGCCGAGCTTTATCACGGAGGGGGCTTGGCAATAAGGCCTCGAAGCCTTCGGCCATGGTCTTCAATGTGGCGCCGGGGGCGGTATGCTGGAGGCGCAGCAAATAGCGCGCCATCGCGCCCACGGGAGGTGCAATGGACATATCGTTGTCATTTAGGATGACAAACAGGCGACGATTTTGGTCCCCCGCATGGTTCATCGCTTCGTAGGCCATGCCTGCAGTTATTGCGCCATCGCCGATGACTGCGATGGCGTCTCCCGTAGATTGTCCCATATCCCGACCCACAGCGAACCCAAGTGCCGCGGAAATCGATGTCGAGGAATGTGCGGCGCCGAATGGATCGTAGGTGCTTTCACCGCGGCTAGTGAACCCTGAAAGGCCGTTTTTTTGACGCAAAGTATCCATTCTCTGGCGTCGCCCAGTGAGCATTTTGTGTGCATAACACTGGTGGCCAACATCCCAAATCAGTTTGTCTCGCGGGGTGTTGAATACTGCGTGCAGCGCGACGGTCAGTTCGACGACTCCCAGAGATGATCCAAGGTGCCCACCTGTACGGCTCACGCTATTTATTACGCTGGCGCGAACTTCATTAGCTAATGCTGCAAGGTCGCTATCTTTAAAGTTGCGTAAGTCAGCCGGGCCGGCAATACGGTCTAGCAGCGGCGTGTCTATCATCATGGGGACTCCTGAGAAGGATAAGAGGAGCTGTGGGTTTTTCGCACAGTACCAGTTGCCTTATGCCGACAGAGAAGGGAATTTTGCTAACTATTACCATGCCAGTGGGCAGATCCTGGCCCTAAATCGGGGCGGCTAAATTTTGCCCACTGGAATATCTTTGGTTCATACAAATGACCTATCGGTGATCGGAGCAATCATACTGTACGGCATTGGTGGCGGAGCACGTTTGCTGTCCTCAGGCAGCAATAAACCCACCAGGTAGATCGCCCAAAGCACGAGCGCTATCGTTAACACAAGAGCGATCGCGTATCCGGCGCCGCGGAGCATTTCCATCGTGATGAAGGAGCGGATTTGTGCGCGCGGTGGAACTTCGAAGTACATGCCGCCGGATGCTTTAACTTTTTCAGAAACTTGGGGCATAACCTACCTCCTGAGCCCATACGTACCAGTTATCAACCACAGTGCCAGTCAGCAGGATACCGATCCCACCTGTCAGAGTAGTCATTATAGCGAACCACCAAGCCCAGCGATGGATTCCTTCCATCGTTGCGTTGAAGCCCATGGTCCATCGCCAGAAAAGCGCTGCGCGCTCGGATGCAGTGCCGCGGTCGACGATTTGTTCAAGTTCCCGATCTCCGCCGAAGCGGCTAACGGCAAGGATGGTTGCCCCATGCATGGCAAACAACAGTGCCGAGCCGTAAAGGAATGCGATCGATAAAGCATGGAACGGATTATAAAATAAGTTTCCGTGGCGCAGACTGAAAAGATTCGTCCAGTCGAGGTGTGAGAAGATCCCATACGGTACAGCCTCGGACCACGATCCCATCAAGATAGGGCGGAAAAGGCCAAGCACTAAAAACAGCCAGATTGCACTAGCAAAAGCCCAAGCAACATGTTTTCCCATCCCCAGGGCTTCTGCACGAAGCCACGTGCGAACCCACCAAGAGCAAACCGAGATTAGTAGGAACAGCGAAGCAATAAGATAATAGCCTCCCTCGGCCAGCGGTGGGATGGAAAGACCATACTCCGGACCGGGTGGCTCCAGAGAGAACCAGAATAGGTCGCGGGCAAAAACCGCGGGATTATAGCCCGCCTGTCCCCAGAACCACATGCCAACCATCAAGAACCACGCAAGGCCTGTAGCAAGGCTGATCACGCCCATTGTTCCTAAATAGACTGGCCCCAATTGTGCATTGCCCAGCCATCCCGCCAGTGATGAAAAGCTTGCACCTTTAGTACGGTTTTCAATTTCAACCCGTTCAGTCAAACCCATTTCGGGCGAAGTGCGGACTTGGACCTGGGTGAAGATGTTTTGGTACTCAGCCATTGATGCCTCCTTCGATATCAGCCCAGAACGGCAGTGCGAGCCACCAGTCCCACCAAGCGACCCATTGGTCGAACCAAATGGTGCCTGAGATCACGATACAGATCGCCGACCAGAAACCCGCATTGAGCGCCAGCAGGAGGCCCAGTCGATGGATGCCCAGCGTGCCGATCGAGTAGCCAATAAGATCACGGAAATAGGTGTCTTCGTGTTCAGGGGTCTTCATCTCGGTGCCATGTTTCGGATTAGCGGCCGAGAGGATCAGGGCTCCGTGAAGCGCCAATGATAGGCAGGTCGTGAAGAAGAAGGACACTGCGATCATGTGCGCTGGATTATAATGGAAATTCCCATATGTATATCCAGTGTTCGACACCCAATCGAGGTGCGTCCAAATCCCGTAAGGAAACGCATAGCCCCAAGCGCCCATTAGTATGGGGCGAATAATGACCAGAGTGACATAGGCCAAGATTGCAAAGCCAAAAGCAAATGGCACATGCAGTCCCATGCCTAATTTCCGTGCGATTTCGACCTCGCGTAGAGCCCAGCTGATAAAGGCTCCAGTCGCGCAGATTGTAACAATCTGCCACAAGCCGCCCTCGCGCAGTGGTGCTGCGCCAAGGCCATATTCAATAGGCGGGGGGTTGATGGAAATAAGCCACGGGTTAAGCTCTCCCTGAATGGCTGCCCCCCAAAAGATTAGGATTGTGCCAAGGAGGGCAAAGAAGATCGTTGTGACCCCGAAAAACCCGACATAGAACGGCCCGACCCAAAAATCGAACAAGTTCCCGCCGACTAGCGTGCCGCCCGGCACGCGGTATTTACGTTCGAAGCTGAGCAACGCCATGCTTCTATCTCCGCTTGCAGGAGGCCCGTTTGGTGCAAGGACATACACAGGGGCCGACCAAATTGATGGGGGAAGCCACGGGCAAGCAAGACGCCCGCCCGTGGTGTTGGTTTGTGATCAATCTGCGACGCGGTCGTATTTCTCGGCCGCGATTTCAAACCAGTTGTATGAGGGGTTGCTGAGCAGCACGAGATGGATCATCGCTGCCAGCAAGAAAAGGAATACCCCTTGCGCCACGAACACGCGGCGCGGATCGAAGATCAGCCAAATCTTGTAAAAATTGCTCATTTTCGATTCTCCTCAGAACCAAGGACGCCAAATGTAAACGGCCAGATGAGCCACCACCGCGATGGTGGTGAAGAGCCACAGCCCGCTCATGTAAACCGAATGCAGTTCCTGCGCCTGCTCATCAGTGAGGCCCGTGAAGGACAGGCCCTTGTTGTCAGCCATAGTAACCTCCGAAACGTCAGACTGACGCCGCACCCCCTGCGGCTGGGGCAGTGACGGCGCCCCGCGCGCCGCCGCCGATTCCATTGGCCCGGACGAACCGGACGGGCAGGAATTATGTGTGCACCCGAATGTTCAGGCGCGGAAAACCATCGATGCCATAAGGCGTGACTCGGCAAGCGCCCAGGCGATCGGCCCGGAATGCGTCTGCGGCCCATTGGCGTTTGCGCGGCCCAACAGCCATGCAGTCACCGCGAAGGGCAGCGCCAGCATGAAGATCAGTGCGACATAAAAGCAGTATTCCAGCCGGCTGTGTCGTCCGTGGGCACGGCGTCGGGCCGCTGGATTGGCAGGCGAATTGACAGTGGTGTTGGCCATGGTGGGCGTCCTCCTCGTCGTGGTTCAGGTCTTGGCCCCGGCGCCGCGCAGCGCCAGGACGGTTTCGCGCACGACCCGTTCGGCCCCATCGGCCAACGCGGCCTTCTCGGCGGCGTCGCGCAGGGTTCGGGCGGCGGAAATGCGGGTCAGGATCGGGTGTTCGGCGACGATGCGGTCCAGTTCGGCCTGCGCGTCTACATCCCATGGGAAATCACGGCGCAGACTGGTCGGAGTTTGCGCGGCGCTGTCGAGGTCACTGCCTAGCGGCAAGATATGGAACAGCGCGTCAAAGAGCCCGTTGCAGATGTCCTGAAGCACACTGACCGCGCCTGCATAGCCCATCACCGGCGTGCCGGTGGTGCGCCGGATGGCGGCGCCGGGGAACGAGGCCGGGATGAACACCGGGGCGGGGCCATGCCCAGCCTTTATTTCGGCCATGTACATCTTTTCATTGATCGAACCAAAGACGACCAAGGGCTTCTTGTTGTGCAGGCTGGCGCGCACTTGATCGTTGTTGGTCTTAGATCCTGCAATGCGCGCGACAGCCAACGTGCAGGGCAGGCCCAAATCGGTTTCCAGATAGTTGCGCAAGCCCCGTGAATAGGTCTCGTTGGCAACGACTGCGAATGACGCGGTCGCGAAGAAATCTTGTGTCACGGATCGCCACAAGTCCCACAGCGGCTTCAATGTCGAATGTTTTTCGCGCGCGATGAAGGGTTCAGGGTCCAGCCCCAGCAAGTCACCCAGCGCGCGCAGGAATTTCGTCGTGCTTTCTAAGCCGATGGGGGCTTGTAGGTAAGGTTTGTCCAGAACTTCGGCCAAGCCCCGCCCAAATTCGCGATACATCACCACGTTGACATCGGCGTTGACCAGGTTGCGCATCTCGGCCAGATGGGCGCCCAAGGGCATGACCATGTTGATCTCTGCCCCAATGCCTTCGATTAGGCGGCGTATCTCGGCCAGATCGGATGGCATGTTGAACGTGCCATACATCGGCCCAAGGATGTTCACGCGCGGCTTGGCGCCCTCGTCGCGCTTTTTCTCGGAGGGCATGCGGTCCTTGGTCATGCCGAATTCGGTGAAAATCCAGGTCATCGCGCGGTCAGCGGCCTGCCACTGATCTTCGTCAATCGTGCGCGGCAGGAAGCGCTTGATGTTGGTGCCCATCGGTGTCACGCCGCCGCCGATCATCTCGGCGATCGATCCGGTGACGACAACGGCGGGCAAGGCGGGGTCCAGCGTTTTCCACGCGCGCTTCATCGCGCCCTCGGTGCCGTCGCGACCCAGTTCTTCCTCGCCGAGGCCCGTCACGACGATCGGTAATTCGTGTGGGGGGAGCGCGTCGGTATAGTGCAGAACACTCGTCACCGGCAGGTTTTCACAGCCCACGGGGCCATCGATGACCACCTGCAGCCCCTTGACCGCGCAGAACGCATAGACAGCGCCCCAATAGCCCCCGGCCCGGTCGTGATCCTGGATCAGCATGACGCGCCCCTTTTTGAGACGTCGGGGCAAGATGGTGTGAGCGCCGTGATCATATCATCTCCTCGGCCTTTGCCGCACGCGCGGCCTTGTCGAGTTTTTTCTGATGCGCGGCACGGAAATCGGGGCGCAGATTGGGCGCGCCCTCCCAGATACCAGCGGTATCGCCCTGGCCTACGCCGTCGAAAAAGTCGCGCATCTTGTCCATGTGGTCCTTGCCGGCCAGCGCCGCGGCAACAACCTGACCCAGTGACCCAGCGCCGGCCGGGCCCATCAGGGGCCGGGCCGAGATCAGGTTGGTGAAGTAAAGCGCCGGGATGCCGCGTTCCTTGGCGTGCTGGACGACCGGCGTGGTGCCGATGGAAAGGTCAGGTTCCAACCCGTCGACAGCGGCCAGATCATCGGCCAGCGAGGCGCGGAACTTGACCGCGACGCCCTTGGTGCGCAGCCAATCGG
>RFUP01000111.1 GCA_009922885.1 Paracoccaceae bacterium | reverse complement strand
CTTGCCAAGGAACAGTTCACCAACCGCCGCGTTCAGGGCAATGTCAAAGCCGCGTGCGTTGAGATAGCCTTCGGCCCGGAACGGGCCGGTCAGGCTGCCCGCACCTAGGGTCATGTTGATCTTCTCGACCCGCTCCCTCTGGTCGGGCGTCGCATAGACCAGCGTGCCATCGACGATCTCTACATCGTCGAGGCGCACCGGCGGCGTTCCGGAACCGCTGCCATCCGCATCGCTGGACGAGGCGATCACGCCGCCCGCGGTTTTCTCGTAGCCCGTGACGCGCGCGCCAGTGCGAACGGCATCGGGGCCAAGGCGTTCCAGCACGGCGCGGTAGAGCATCATCTGCAATTCGCCCCGGTGCACGGCGTATTGCGGCCAGTGATAGCCTGCTTTCAGACCGCGCGGTTCGGAGTGGATATCGTTGCCGTTTCGCCCCACAAGCGCCCATTCGAGTGCTGGCAGACCCACCTTATCGAGCATCTCGGCAGTGAAACCGAGATCGAAGAGTTCGCGGATGGCGTTGGGTTGCAGGTTGATCCCCACGCCCAAGGGTTTCAGTTCGGGAACGGCCTCAAAGACTGTGCACCGCACACCGATCTGGTGCAGGGTCAGCGCCAGAGCCATGCCGCCGATGCCGCCACCGGCAATAAGTATATGGGGTTCGGTCATGGGGGTCTCCGCTACAGTTTCGCGTGATAATTACCAAGCGCAATCAATTTGACCAGCGCGAAGCGGTATTTAGGGCGAAGTTGTCAGGGTAGTCAGAGCCTTAGGCCAGCATCCCGCCGTCGCTATCGTCGCCGGCTTCTTCGAGAAGTCGGTCGAAGTCGGGGACGATCACGTGACGTTTGCCTTCAAGCTCGATCACGCCATCCTTGCGCAGCGCGGAGATCTGGCGCGACACGGTTTCGAGTGTCAGGCCGAGGTAATCGGCCATGGCTTCACGAGTGAGCGGCAGATCGAACACGAGTGCGCCTTTCGCCGCGCGCAGATTGAGCGAGGCATCGCGGCGGGCGATGATCGACAGGAAAGAGGCAATTTTTTCGCGCGCGGTTTTCCGGCCCAGAAGCAGCATCCATTCGCGGGCGGCGTCGAGTTCGTCGAGCGTCATTTCCAGAAGGCGGTGCGCGACATGGGGGGTGCGGACCATGAGTTGTTCGAAGGGCTTCTTGCGGAAGCAGCACATCACGACATCGGTGGTGGCGGTCACGTCATAGGCGGCACCATCGCGACCGGGGCGGCCAACGAAATCGGAGGGCAGGAGGAGGCCGACCATCTGGGTGCGGCCATCTTCCATGGTCTGCGTCAGCGTGGCGATGCCGGACACGACGGAACCCACGAAATCCATCCGGTCCCCTGCCCAGATGATATGGCTGCCGGCCTCATAGGTGCGGTAATACTTGATTTCATCCAGAAGCTGCAGCTCGTCGGGCTCGCAACGGGCGCAAACGGCGCGATGGCGGATCGGGCAATCACCACATTCTTGCGTGAGGCAGGGCGCGGAGGACTGGTTCAAAGGAATAGGCCCATTCTTGCTTGATCTACGTCAAATACGTGCGTTTGCGATATAGGTAAGTGTGCACGAATGGAAACCAAAGCACAACTCGCTAAGCTAGGACTGTTTGACGCGAAAGTACCTCGTTATACGAGTTACCCGACGGCACCGCATTTCGGCACAGGCATCGGCCCCGCAGATTTTTCCGGCTGGATTCAAGCCATTCCGGAAGGGTCAGCGATTTCGCTCTACGTTCACGTCCCGTTTTGCCGGAGGTTGTGTTGGTTCTGCGCCTGCCGCACGCAGGGCACGCAATCAGATTCGCCAGTGGCGGCTTACCTTGAGGTCTTGAAAGCCGAACTTTCCATGTTGAAAGCGGTGCTTCCAGAAGGCGTTTCGCTGTCGCGCCTGCATTGGGGGGGCGGCACGCCCACTTTGATGACCGCGCCGATGATCACCGAATTGGCAAAAGCGATTGCCGATGTGGCCCCCTTCGCGGCGGATTACGAGTTTTCCGTGGAGATCGACCCTTGCGAAGTGGACGACGCGCGGCTTGACGCTTTGGCTGCCGCAGGGATGAACCGCGCTTCGATCGGGGTTCAGGATTTCGACGAGGAAATTCAGAAAACCATCGGGCGGCCGCAGGGCTTTGACGTGACCCGCCAAGCCGTAGAAGGCATCCGAAAGCGTGGCGTGAAGAGCCTGAATGCGGATATTCTCTTCGGCTTGCCGCACCAGACGAACGCGAAGATCACCGATACGGTGCAGAAGCTTCTGAGTTTCTCGCCGGATCGCGTGGCGCTTTATGGCTATGCCCATGTGCCATGGATGGCGAAGCGCCAACAGATGATCCCTTCAGACGCACTGCCGACCCCGCAAGAGCGGCTGGAACTCTTTGAGGAAGCGCGGAAGCTTTTTCTTTGGGACGGGTTCTGCGAAATCGGTATCGACCATTTTGCCCAGCCTTCAGACAGCATGGCGAAGGCGCAGGCGGCGGGCACGCTGCGGCGGAACTTCCAAGGTTACACGGATGATCCCTCGGGAGTGTTGATCGGTGTGGGCGCAAGCTCGATCTCGCGCTTCCCGCAGGGCTATGCACAGAACCATTCCGCAACGGGCGCGCATACGTCGGCGATCCGTGAGGGGGTTTTCTCGACCCATCGCGGGCACACCTTCACAGAAGAAGACAAGCTGCGCGGGCGAATTATCGAGGCGCTGATGTGCGATTTCGAGGTGAACCGTCAAGAGATTCTCGATGGTTACGCCGTTTCCGCAAAACGGCTTGAGAAGCTGTTCAGCGATGCGGTGGCGGCCTTCCCCGGCATGTTGAAGCCGACAGAGGCCGGCCTGTTTATTCCGGAAAAGGCGCGCCCGCTGACGCGGATGATCGCCCGGCATTTCGATGCCTACGATCTATCGAAAGCAGGCCATTCCTCGGCGATCTGAGGGATCAGCGCACCGGATCGAACAGCGCGTCTTTCAGGGTGCAATCCTTGATCGTGTCCGAGCCGCAAGGCACGGGCGAGAGATCTTTCGAGAGGCAGACGCGGACTTCCTGGATGTAGCCTTCCTTGCAGGTGACGGTGATCATTTCCCGTTTGAAGCCGGGGTTGGCTTCGAGGAAGGCCTCTTCGATGAGCGAGGCGGGAAGTTTCACGGTCTTGGAGAGTTGGCGGAAGGCCTGCGGAATGCGGACGCTTTCATAAGCTGTGCGTGCGGTTTCATAGTAGGTGCGCGCCGAGAGGCCGGAGCAGACGCCATGCTTCTTCCACTGATACCAAGCGAGGCCGGAGGTGCCCATGATATCGGCCATCGCCTCGGTCATGCCACGGGTGGGCTGGGGTTCGGTGGTGGGGCAGAATGCGGGCCAGCCGCGATGGAATTGCGGCCAGAGGCCATGAAGCGTCCAGCCGAAATCCTCGCGTTCCTCACATTGCGGGGAGTTGCGGGAATCGCCTTCCAAGCGGCACCAGTTCGGCGACCAAGAGAGCGCCATGACGTAATAGTCGAAGACCCCGGATTTCTCGCCATCAGCCTGTGCGGCAGGGGAAAACAGGCCGATTGCGGCCGCGAAGGGGATCAAAAAGCGCATTCACTCTTTCCTTGAACAGTTTCCCGCAGTATAAGCGCCCCGATTTCCCCCACAATGGAAACCGTCCTTCGGGACAGCCCTTTTCGGGCAGCGGGGAAGATTTGAGTTCTGGAGTGAACGCGATGAACAAACCGATCATGGCCCGTGCAACTGCCGTTTGGCTGGTTGACAACACCACTTTGACCTTCAAGCAGATCGCCGATTTCGTTGGCATGCATGAGCTTGAAATCCAAGGTATCGCGGATGGCGACGTGGCCGTTGGCGTGAAGGGCTTCGACCCCGTTGGTAACAGCCAGCTCGATCAGATCGAGATCGACAAGGGCGAGAAAGACCCGCTCTACAAGCTGAAGCTGAAGTTCAACCCGGCAGCTGTGGGCGAAGAGAAGCGCCGTGGCCCGCGCTACACGCCGCTGTCGAAGCGCCAAGACCGCCCCGCCGCTATCCTGTGGCTGGTGAAGTTCCACCCCGAGCTTTCGGATGGCGCTGTTGGCAAGCTTGTGGGTACGACGAAGCCGACCATCCAGTCGATCCGCGAGCGCACCCACTGGAACATCGCCAACCTCCAGCCGGTTGATCCGGTTGCGCTTGGCCTCTGCCGCCAGTCGGAACTCGATATGGCCGTTCAGAAGGCCGCAGCGAAGCGCGCGGCCGAAGGTGCGGCAATGACCGACGACGAGCGCCGCAAGCTCTTGTCGACCGAACAATCGCTGGGCATGGAATCGGCCTCGCCGCGCTTGCCGACGGCCATTGAAGGCCTTGAGACCTTCAGCCTCTCGGACAGCGATGACGAAGATACGATGGCGGATGACGAGCGCTACAAGGACGCGGACAGCTTCTTCAATCTGCCGGGTGGCAGCGACGAAGACGATCAGCCGTAATCAACGAAGTATATGATCAAAAGAGCCCGGATTTCCGGGCTCTTTTCGTTTTTTACGCCAACAATCCGACACGGGATTTGATCAATTCTTTTGAGCTTGGGCTGCGGGATTATGCGTGAAATCCACGCCCAAAAAAAAGTTTTTGCGGTGCCGAATTTTTTCTTGAAATGGAATGCGGACGGTCTTAATTCGCCGCTCAAGACGCCAACGCACGCGCCTCTGGCCGGTGGGATACCACCCGTGTTTACGTAGCGACGGTAACGTCTCCGATTGAACTGGTCGGGTGAAAGCCCGGGTCTTTATGGAGATGACCATGAACGCATACGTAAACCCGCTCGCGGGCGGCGAAGCCGTCCGCTCGTCTGCTCGCATCGAAGCTTTCATCCGCTCGACTCGTTTCGACCGCCCGACACTCGTGCTCGACACCGAGTTGGTGGCGCAGCAGTTTCGTGCACTGCAAGCAGGCCTCGGCCGCGCGCATATCCACTACGCGGTGAAAGCAAACCCGCAGCGTGAAGTGATCGAGACGCTGGTGGCGGAAGGCTCGCATTTTGACGCGGCTTCGCGCGGCGAAATCGAACTGTGCCTCGGCCTTGGTGCCCGCCCGGAAACGATTTCCTTCGGCAACACCATCAAGAAGCCCGCAGACATCGCTTTTGCTTACTCCGTGGGTATCACGATGTTTGCCGCCGACTCCGAAATGGAGCTGGAAAAGATCGCGGAGAACGCGCCGGGTGCGGAAGTTTACATTCGCCTCCTGATGGGCACGACCGAAGCCGACTGGCCGCTCTCGCGCAAGTTCGGCACGATGGAAGGCGAAGTGAACGGGCTTCTGGCCTATGCACAGCACCTCGGCCTGAAGCCGATCGGTCTGTCGTTCCACGTGGGTTCGCAGACCCGCCGCGCGGAGATGTGGCGCGACACGCTCGACCGTGTGTCGGGTGTCTGGCACGCGGCGCGTGATGCGGGCTTCGAGCTGAGCACAATCAACATCGGTGGCGGTTTCCCCGCGTTCTACGGCGAAGCCATCGACGCACCAGAAGTCTATGCCGCCGCCGTGATGGCGATGGTGGAGCCCCGCTTCCCCGGCGCAACCCGCATCATGGCGGAACCGGGCCGTGGCATGGTGGCAGAAGCTGGCATGATCGCGGCGGAAGTGCTGCTGGTGTCGAAGAAGTCGCATGACGACCTGCACCGCTGGGTTTACCTCGACATCGGCAAGTTCTCGGGCCTTGCCGAGACGATGGACGAAGCGATCCGCTACCAGTTCACCACCGACCGTGACCACGAAGAGCACGGCCCTTGCATTCTGGCAGGCCCCTCCTGCGACAGCGCCGATGTGCTTTACGAAAAGCGCCCCGTGCAGCTGCCGATGGGCCTGACCTGCGGCGACAAGATCATCATCCGCAATTGCGGTGCCTACACCACCACCTATTCCTCGGTGGCGTTCAATGGCTTCCCTCCGCTGGATGTCGTGGTGATCTGATCCGCGTTTGACGCAATCAAGAAGGCCCGGAGTGAACACACTCCGGGCTTTTTTGTTTTTTCAGAAGGGTTTGCGGGCGGTGAGAGCGGCAGTGATGGTGCCGTCGTCGAGGTAATCCAATTCGCCCCCGATCGGCACGCCCTGCGCCAGAGACGTAACCGAGACGCGACCGCGCAGCTGGTCGGCGATGTAATGGGCGGTGGTCTGGCCGTCGATGGTGGCGGCGAGGGCGAGGATGACTTCGCTGGCGTTCTCGGTGGAAATGCGATCCAGAAGCCGCGGAATGCGGAGTTGTTCGGGGCCGACTTGATCCAGCGCGGAGAGCGTGCCGCCCAAGACGTGGTAGCGGCCCTTGAACACCCCTGCCCGCTCCATCGCCCAGAGATCGGCCACATCCTCGACCACGCAGATCTGGCCATTGGCGCGGGCATCCGAGGCGCAGAGATCGCAGATATCCGAGGTGCCCACATTGCCGCAGTTGAGGCATTCGCGCGCCGTAGCCGAGACCCGCGCCATTTGCTCGGCGAGGGGCTGCAATTGCAGGGCGCGTTTGCGGATCAGGTGCAGAACTGCGCGGCGGGCGGAGCGGGGCCCGAGACCCGGCAGGCGGGCCATCATCTCGATCAGGGTTTCGATGTCTTTGGTGGCGGTCATGGCCGGGCCCTTTCGGGAGAGTGGGGGCGCTGCCCCCTCGGCCCTTCGGGCCTCACCCCCGGGATATTTTCAAAAGAGAAATCAGAAAGGCAGTTTCATGCCCGGTGGCAGGCCGAGACCTTCGGTGATGCGGGCCATTTCGGACTGGGCGCGTTCACCGGCTTTGGTTTGGGCATCCTTGATGGCGGCGAGGATGAGATCCTCGACGACTTCCTTGTCATCGGCGGAGAAGATCGAGGGGTCGATATCGAGGGCTTTCAGCTCACCCTTGGCCGTGGCCGTGGCTTTGACGAGGCCGCCGCCGGATTCGCCGGTGACGAGCATCGTGGCGAGGTCTTCCTGCATCTGGGCGACTTTGCCCTGCAGTTCCTGTGCGGTTTTCATCATCTTGGCCATGTCGCCAAGACCGCCCAATCCTTTCAGCATGGTGTTCTCCTTCTTGCGGCCTCCGGATGAGGCTGAGTTTCGGGTGATATTGCAGTGCACGCCTTGCAGGGCAAGGGCCGGATCAGTCTTCTTCGAAGGGATCCCATTCGTCTTCGACGACCGGAAGGGCCTGCGCCTCG
>RFUP01000012.1 GCA_009922885.1 Paracoccaceae bacterium | reverse complement strand
GATCAGGTCAACAAGCGCGCGCGTGTATATCTTCTGCCTTGCATTGCAGGCCACGTTGGCGCCGATGCTGCGGCTGTGGCGCTTTCCGAGGAACCCAACAAGTCCGAAGACCTCGCGCTCATCGTGGATGTCGGCACCAATGCGGAAATCCTTTTGGGCAACAAAACCAAGGTTCTGGCTTGCTCTTCGCCCACAGGCCCCGCTTTCGAAGGCGCACAGATCAGCGCAGGTCAGCGCGCCGCGCCGGGGGCTATCGAACGGATCGAGATTGACCCCGTCACCAAAGAGCCACGCTTCCGTGTGATCGGCGTGGACCTCTGGAGTGACGAAGCAGGCTTCTCCGAGGCGGTTGCTGGCTCTGGCATCACCGGCATTTGTGGTTCTGGCATCATCGAAGCTGTGGCTGAGATGCGGATCGCAGGTATTCTTGACTCATCGGGGCTGATCGGCTCTGCCGAGCAGGTTGGCACACCGCGTTGCGTTCCCGAAGGGCGCACGAATAGCTATGTGATCCACGATGCGCGCGCCGAAGGCGGGCCGTTGATCAGCGTCACTCAAGGCGACATCCGCGCCATCCAGCTCGCCAAATCCGCGCTTTATGCGGGCGCACGGCTCTTGATGGACGAGATGGGCGTTGAAAAGGTAGACCGCGTGGTGCTTGCCGGTGCCTTCGGCGCCCATATCAGCCCGAAACATGCGATGGTCTTGGGGATGATCCCGGACGTGCCCTTGGAAAAGGTCTTCAGCGCCGGCAACGCAGCAGGAACGGGCGCACGGATTGCCCTTCTGAACAAGGCTTCACGCAGCGAGATCGAAAAGACGGTGCACCAGATCAAGAAGATCGAAACCGCTATCGAGCCACGTTTCCAAGAGCACTTCGTCAACGCAAACGCCATTCCGCATGCGAAAGACCCCTTCCCGGAGCTTTCGAAAATCGTTTCGCTTCCGCAGGTTGGCTTCAACACCAAAGGCGAAGGTGCAGACGGCGGCCGTCGGCGGCGTCGCGGATAAGATCAGGAAAGTTGCGGCTGTCGGGTGATAATCTCGGCAGTCGTGGCGCGGATCAGCCCGATCAGCTCTTCCGGGGCAATGGAGCCACCCGAGCGGAGCTTGTTCTCGGCCGCTTTCAGAGCTGCATGGAGTTGCTCCGCCCCACAGGTTCCAGCCAACCCAGAGAGGGCATGGAGCTCACCCGCTTCGACGCTCGATGGAGCGTTCTCAAGAACAGATCGCACCTCGGCTGCTTGCGCTTGCAACCCTTCTAAAGCCCGCGCAACGGCCTCTTCACCAATGGCGAAGCGTAGTTCTTTGAGGTGGGCGCTGTTGAGAAGAGGCAGTTCTGCCTGTCGAGATGGCTCCGCCGGACGCGCGGCCACATCTTCCGGCACGTCAGACATGACCTTGCGCAATCGCCCGATACTCACGGGTTTTGTCAGCACTTCGTCAAATCCGGCAGCCAAGAAACGGTGCCGCTCTTCCGGAAACGCATGTGCCGTCAGCGCGAAGATCGGGACGCAAGCGCTCGCTCCCTGCCCCGCACGAATGGATTTGGTAGCTTCGGTCCCGTCACATCGCGGCATCTGGATATCCATCAAAATGAGATCGAACGCCACCTTTTCGGCACTCTCGATAGCCTCTAGACCGTCGCGCGCCTCGACCACTGTATGCCCCTCGCGTTCGAGGATCTGCCTCAACACCAGACGGTTTACCGGATTGTCCTCCGCAACAAGGATGTGGCGCGGCAAGTGTTCGGTGTGTTCAGCATCAGGCTGAACCGCAATGGCTTCATTCCCACCCTTACCGACAGGGCCTGCACGCTCCAAAGGCAAACGGACCCAGAAGAGAGACCCCTCTCCTTCCTCGCTTTCGACACCGAAACTACCCTGCATGGCTTCCACAAGGCGACGCACGATCCCCAGCCCAAGCCCTGTCCCTTCAACGGCCCGCTCGTCTTGCGACGCAACGCGATAGAAGTCCTCGAAAACCTGCTCGATGTGTTCGGCTGCGATGCCTCGACCGGTATCAATGACCTGAAACTCGACTTGCGTGTCAGTGGCACCCTGCGCCGAAATCTCAAGGTTGACCTCGCCATCTTGAGTGAACTTCACAGCGTTACCCAGAAGGTTGGTCAGGATTTGCCGTAATCGCGCAGCATCGCCCCGGAAACGGCCAAGCGCAGACTTATCGATCTGCAAGGAAAGTTTGTTGCCGCGCAACTGCGCTTGCGGGGTCAGGCTATGCATCAGATCGCGCGACAGCGTTTCGAGATCGAAAGTTGTCTTGGTCGACACGACGCCCTTTGCCTCGAACCGCGCGATGTCCAGAATATCATTCACGTGATGTAACAGCAGCTGGCCGGACTGTTCGAGAATATCCAGTTGTGCCGCCTGCAAAGCGTCGAGCTTCGAGGCTTTCAGAAGTTCGACGACACCGAGAATACCGTTCAACGGGGTTCGCATCTCATGGCTCATTACCGCCATGAAATGCGACTTCGCACGCTGCCCGGCGAGGGCTTCATCACGGGAGAGGCGCAATTCCTGTTCGGCGGCTATCCGGTCCGAAACATCGCGGAAAAAATAGACCGCAACAGGTTTCACATGATCGGCCCGGAACCCGACCGAAAGATCCGCAGGAATGGGCGCGCCATTGGGGCGGTGGATGGCAACTTCAAAATGGTCGGAAGTGGTCACATCGGCGGGAAGGTTAAATGGCTCGTCGGTATCGCGGCGGGTCACATAGGTGCCGATTGGCGTGTCGCGCGCCTCGTCGATACTCAGGCCGAGAAGTTCTGACGCGGCGGGGTTCATATCGGTGATCGCCCCCTTCTTGTTTGTCACAACCAGACCGTCTGGTGATGTGTCCAGGATCGTTCCGAAGCGGTCAGATGCGCGCCGCGCTTCCTGCCCCTGCGTTCTCGCAACTTGGTAAAGCCGATAGAGGACAATCGCCAACACGGCCATCAACCCGACCAATGCCAGAATGCCAACCGCCAATTGGACCAGAAGCCGGGAGATTTCGTTACGCCCTTGCTCGCTGCGCACGGCTAGAAGCGAGTTACTTTCCATTGCCGTTCGCCGGATCGCACCGCGCATCTCACCGGTCATGGCAAGGATATCGGGCAGGCTCTCAAGCAAGACTTGATCCGAAGCATCGATCACCGGCATGACCGTGCGCACCGCAACGAAACTCTCTTCGACAGTTTCAAGAGAACCCGCGGCGCTGAGGGCTTCCCGATAGAGCCGGGATTCCAGCAAGGTGGTGAAGCGGCTAAAGAGGATGTCATAGCGCACACGGACATTCGCCAGAGGCAAAGTCAGATTGTCCTCACCTGAAATGCTGCCAGCATCGGCTGCCTGCGCGGCAACAGCAGTAATCAAGCTATTCCGAAATTCCAAAAATTCGACATCGAGGCGCGTCACTGTCCAATAGGCATTGTCCACGCGCGAAGTTGAAAGTTCCCCGAGTTTGAGAACCACAGACCGAGAGATTTGCAAGGAAACGCCAAGCGCGACCGAGATCAGGATGCCCAGAATTGCAAAGAGAACCCTCCGCCGCCAGCGCGGCTGCCCCCATAGAACCAGCCGATACGACATAGTGGCCATCCTCGGCCGCCCGCTCACGGACTCACGTCAATTTCGGTCAACTGCCAAATTGACCGTGAGAAGATAGTTTCGGTTTGCCACATCCGATCGGAGTCATAGGGATAAACGAGCCAGATCGGCCCCTTGTCGCGGATCGAAAGCAGAGCCCCGTTTCTCGCACGGGCAAGGATCGGAGCATCGGGCGTCAGCTCGCTATATTCCATTTCGACGAAATAGCCGTTCAGTGCAGTCAGGCTAAGATGCCCACCCGCTACGCCAACGGACGAAAGGAGGCTTTGTAGCGATGGCCCAGTGAAGGTCTGCACACCCTCGGTCCAGATTGTCGTCGTGGCGATCTCGATTTCCGGCAGTGCATCCAGATCTTCGGCAGAAATCTCGATGGTCTTGTCGTCACCAACATTTCTGACAATCAGAAGTGTGTCCGCGAAAGTGGCCGAAGCCGCCCATGCCAAACCCGCCGCAAGTGCCAGCGCCGGTGTGAAATGAGATGCAGGAAAACTCCGCATAGACCAAAACTTGCGCATAAAAATCACTATTAATCCCTTCGGACGTGTTGGTGCAGAAAGCCCCTAACCCCGTTCCACGTCAACGGATTTCCGTAAAACGGCCATGAAAGCTATACAAATGGATGTCTTGATAATACTCTTTTCTCACAACATTTCCTTCAAGAAAAAAACGACGATCCAAAACTTGGCAGATTGTTCACATTTCTAATTCAGCAGCGGTGAAATAAATGCGACTTCTACTGGCAGATGACCATGATCTCGTGCGCTCGACGCTCGCAGGTTTGCTGCGCGAGCACGGGGGATATGCGGTCACGGAAGCCTCCGACATGTGGCAGGGGTTCAGCCAGATCGAAGCCGGCCCAAAACCGGATCTGGCGCTTTTGGATTTCTCCATGCCCGGTATGTCTATCCCGGAAGGTTTGACGCGCGCCGTCAAGATGATGTCCCCTGCACCGGTCGCGTTGCTGACGGGCACTGGCACCCCAGGGATTGCGCGCCGCGCCATGGATCTCGGGGCCAAAGGGTTTCTGACAAAGAACATGCTTCCGGAAGAACTTCTCGTCAGCGTTCGCAAATTGCTGAACGGCGAAAGCGTTGTGGTTGACCACAGCTCGACCGAAGAAAGTGGGCTTGGGGACTTGCCGCATCTCACGCCGCGAGAGCTTGATGTTCTCCGTGGGCTTTGCAACGGCCTGTCGAACAAAGAAATCGCCCGCGAACTGGAAGTTCAGGAAGTGACTGTGAAACTTCACGTCAAGACACTCAGCCGCAAACTTGACGCCAAGAACCGCACCCATGCCGCAATGCTCGGGCGCGATATGCATCTCGTCTAAAGGAAAAGGCCCGCCGGAAGCGGGCCTTTCTTTGATTTGCGTTAACCCCGACGGCGGCCACCGCCGCGACGCCCGCCACGGCCTTCGCCATCTGCAGCAGGCGGACGGTTGAAGCGTATCCACTCGCCACCCGACGGGTCATTGTTCATCAGGAAGTTGGCAGCGCGAATAGCTTCCATTTCCTTGCCCGGGCGCGACTTGGTGGAGCCCATACCGAAGAGCGTGACGAAGGTCTCGTCATCCATGTCTTCCGGCAAGATGATGCCAGCGGCCGCGATTTCCGCCCGCTTTTCAGCGATCTTCGAGGCAGCAATCGGCAGGGCAACGGGGTTCATGATCGCAGAGGTCATGCCGGCCGTGATGGCCATCGGCAGGAAGGCGTTGTTGATCCCGTGACGGTTCGGCAGACCGAAGGAGATGTTCGACGCACCGCAAGTCGTGTTCACGCCCAGTTCGTCACGCAGACGGCGCACAAGTGTGAACACCTGGTGGCCAGCCGTTGCCATCGCGCCAATCGGCATCACCAGCGGGTCGACCACGATGTCATGCGCCGGAATGCCGAAATCGGCTGCGCGTTCCACGATCTTTTTGGCCACGGCGAAGCGCACATCGGGATCTTCCGAGATGCCCGTATCGTCGTTCGAGATCGCCACCACCGGCACGTTGTACTTCTTCACGAGCGGCAGAACCAACTCCAGACGCTCTTCCTCACCCGTCACCGAGTTCAGGAGCGGGCGGCCTTCGCAGGCGGCAAGCCCTGCTTCCAAAGCGCCAGGCACCGAAGAGTCGATGCAGATCGGCGCGTCAGTCACAGCCTGAACGCGCTTGATGAGTTCCGGCATCAGCATCGGCTCGACGAAGTTGTTATCGGCATAGCGCGGATCTTCAGCCATCTTGTTGGTGAAAACCGCGCCCGAGTTCACGTCGAGCACCGTTGCGCCTGCAGCCACCTGATCAATGGCATCCTTCTCGACAGTCGAGAAATCGCCTGCTTCAAGCTCGGCTGCCAGCTTCTTGCGCCCCGTCGGGTTGATGCGCTCGCCGATCACGCAGAAGGGCTGGTCGAAACCGATGATGACGGTTTTCGATTTGGATTCGATGATAGTCCGGGTCATTCCATTATTCCTTAGGCTTGAGCGGCAGGCTTGCCGGAGGCGCCACCGTTATCGGTGGCCCACTGAGCGTTGGTCTTGATCCCGCCAAGCGGGAAGAAATGGACGGCTTCGATACCGAAATCGGGGTTCGCGGCCTTGTGCGCTGCCAATTCCTCGATCACCTCGTTCGGCTCGTAGGGCAGGAGCAGCTTGGAAACATCCATCGCGCGCTTCTGCAGCACCTTGAGCGAGGGGCCCACGCCGCAGGCAATCGCGAACTTGATCAGCGTTTGCAGCTTCGCAGGGCCCGCGATGCCGATATGCACAGGGATCGAGATGCCCGCTGCATTCAGCGCGTTCACCCACTCGATGATCGGGCCGGCTTCGAAGCAGAACTGCGTCGCCAGCGCCATCTTGGCATCCGTGGTTTCAGAGAACTTCTGCTTCCAGCGCAGCGCCTCCATCACGTTCTTGTCGGACCCATCGGGGTCGATATCCTTGTTGCCTTCGGGATGGCCTGCAACATGCAAACGGTCGAAATCGCCGAAAAGTCCGGTTTCCATCAACTGCATCGAGCAGTGGTAATCGCCGTGCGGCGTCGCAACGCCACCTGCCAGAAGAAGAGCTTGGCGCACATCGGCTTCGCCGCGATAGCGCGCGATCCAGTCGGCGAGCGTTGCTTTGTCCTTGATGATCCGCGACGGAAAGTGCGGCATCACCGGGAAGCCTTCGGCGTTCAGCCGCTTTGCCGTGGCCACCATATCCTCGATCGGTGTGCCCTCGATATGCGCGATATAAACGCGGGTGCTTGCCGGGAGAATATCGCGGAAGCTCTCCACTTTCTCGGCAGTTCGCGGCATTACTTCGATGGAGAAGCCTTTCAGGAAAGCTTCCACGGCATCATTGCCAAGGTTTTTCGGTTCTTCACGTTTACGGAAATTCAAGAGCGCCATCAGTGCCTCCCAAGCGTTTCTCGGCATCATGCCCGGCCGTCATTGGCGATCAGGGCTTTCAGCTTTTCCTGATCGAATTCTCTGTCCAGTCGAGCGGCTTCTGCTTCCGCAATCTCGTTTGCGTCGCCCTCCACGGAGTAGGGAGCCGCTTTGCGCCATTCCGCCAGATAGGCATCGGAATCCCGCGCGCCGATTTTCATGGCCGCACGGTCGATCGCTTGTTCGAAACGCTCCGGCAACGGGCGTTTTGCACCCGAGCGGCCTTTCCCGACGATAACCTGCGCCGGAATATCTCTCCAGTAAACGATCGTTACGTCAGGCATTTGCGATTCCCTCACTCGACTAATGCAGCATCGGTATCGCGGTTCGTTTGCGACACACGGGCGGATTTCGACATTTACGCACCAAGGGGCGACACCGACTGAGTTACCGGACTATCCCACCCCACACTAGGCACCCGGCCATGAAATCGCCGGAAGATGATTATGAGCCTGCGCGCTGCTTGCGTGACGTCTCGCGGCAGTCTACCTTGGGGGTAACTTGAAATGGAGGGCGTGCAAATGGCGCCCAGGCGTCCCAAAGGTGCGGGCGCTTTCCCGAAAGCGGTCGAGAGTTCCGCACCGATCCCCCCCGACCCGGCGGAGCTTTATGCTGCGCTGGACTTGGGAACTAATAGCTGCCGCATGCTGATTGCCCAACCCAAGGGCAACCAGTTTCATGTGATCGACAGCTTTTCGAAATCTGTCCAACTCGGTCAGGGGCTAGAACAGACAGGCCGCTTGAGCCGCGCTTCAATGGCGCGAACCGTTCAGGCTTTGCGGATTTGTCAACAAAAGCTGAAGCGCCACAAAGTGGGCCGGATGCGGCTTGTGGCCACCGAAGCGTGTCGTCGCGCGGAGAATAGTGCCGAGTTCCTCAACATGATCCGGCGTGAAACCGGATTGCAGTTGGAGATTATCCAGCCCGAGGAAGAAGCGCGGCTCGCTGTTATTTCCTGTGCGCCACTGGTTTCCACGCGCACAGAGCAATTGCTCGTCGTGGATATCGGCGGTGGATCAACCGAGCTTGTGTGGATCGACCTCTCCTCCGTCCCCTCCCGCGAGCGCCCACGTGCGATCATGCGCCTGCATGCGGGCTTCCATCCTCCGGAAAGCCCCTTCCCGAGCGCCAAGGTGGTGGACTGGATTTCCGTTCCCTTGGGTGTCGCCACACTCCGCGACCAGTTCATAGACGTCGAAGACGACGCCGCGCGCTTTGCGCTGATGAGCTGGTTCTTCGAGGAAAACCTAGCCGAATTCACCCCTTACAAAGATGAACAGGCGCGAGAGGGGTTCCAGATCGTTGGCACAAGCGGAACGGTCACCACTGTGGCGGCCTCCCATCTCGGCCTGAAACGCTACGACCGCACAAAGGTCGATGGCCTCCGCATGACCTCCGACCAGATCGACAAGGTGATCCGGGATTACCTTTCCCTTGGCCCCACGGGCCGGATGAATGACCCACGGATCGGGCAGGATCGGCAAGCCCTGATCATGTCCGGCGCGGCCATTCTGCAAGCGCTTCTGAGGCTCTGGCCAACGGACCGACTTTCCGTGGCGGATCGCGGGCTGCGCGAAGGGCTCCTCTATGCACAAATGTCAGCAGACGGCGTGCTGGAGAACGGATTGTTTTGACGGTTGCGTTTTTGGGGAAATCAGCGCACTTCCCCGCTTTAAATTGCGCCTCGGCAAGAGACGGTAAGGAATACGGCTATGGCAAAAAACATCTCGGGGCGTGGTCAGCGCGATCTGCGTGAAAAGGTGAAAACCGCTCGTGGCCGAAAGCTATCCTCAACGCGCTGGCTCGAACGCCAACTCAACGATCCCTATGTGAAGCGGGCTCGCGCCGAAGGTTATCGTGGCCGCGCCGCCTTCAAGATCCTTGAGCTTGACGAAAAGTACCGCTTCCTCGTGCCCGGTGCCCGGGTCGTGGACCTCGGGTGCGCACCGGGGGGCTGGACGCAAGTCGCCGTGCGCCGCGTGAATGCGCTTGGCGAGAAAAGCGGCAAGAAGATCGGCCGCGTGCTCGGCGTTGACTTGCAAGAAGTTGATCCGATCACCGGCGCCGAAATTCACCAGCTCGATTTCCTCTCCGATGACGCGGACGATCTGGTCAAAGGCTGGCTGGGCGGGCGCGCCGATGTGGTGATGTCGGACATGGCTGCGGCCTCCAGTGGCCACCAACAGACCGACCACTTGCGGATTATCACCCTCTGCGAGGCCGCCGCCTATTTCGCTTTCGATGTGCTGGAAACCGGGGGCACTTTCGTGGCCAAGGTTCTGGCGGGCGGTGCGGAAGGCGAGCTACAGAAGCTTCTCAAGCAGAACTTCGAGAAAGTCACCAACGAGAAACCTCCTGCAAGCCGTTCTGATAGCTCGGAAAAATTCGTGGTCGCGCGCGGTTTCCGAGGCCGCCCCGAAACGACCGAGGCCGACGACAGCGACGACTGATCCAACTCAGTGGAGTTGCAAAGAGCGCATCGCCGCTTGGCGCAGTAGGTCGGAATCAAGCGGAGCCGGAGGAAGGGCCTTCCCCTGCACCTCCAGCGCAAACGCCTCCTGACGGAGCAATTCGAAGAGTTTGCCAATCGGCGCACTCAACGGTGCCGCTTGGAGCGCGGGGCGCTTCTGTCGTGTTCTGGCCATGTGCTGCCTTTCCTGTGCCGAGTCGATGCGAGGCTACAGGGGCATTCCGGCCCAAAAAGGTTGAGAAAGTGGCAATTCGCTGCCACCCGCATTCAAATTTTCAAGGGAGGGAATGGTGGGTGATGAGAGACTCGAACTCCCGACATCTTCGGTGTAAACGAAGCGCTCTACCAACTGAGCTAATCACCCGTGGGGCGTGGAATATTCAGTTTCACGGCCCCTTGCAAGAGTGCTTGAGCGAATAATTCTCTGCATCCCTTGGATTATTTTTCGCGGCCTCCGCGCATCTCAGGCGCTCCCCGGAAACAAGAAACGCGCCAGCTGTGCGGCGCGTTTTGGGAATGGTGGGCGATAAGAGATTCGAACTCCTGACATCTTCGATGTGAACGAAGCGCTCTACCACTGAGCTAATCGCCCCACGAGGGCGCTAATAGACTCACTCTGCGGCGTCTGCAAGAGCCTCGGACGCATCATCCGCATCAAAATCCACCTCCGCGAAGCCTTGTCCTTCCCGTCTTTCTCGGTAGGCGTGGACGTCCGCAGTTTGAGCATCAGCACTTGCCCGCCGGAAACCGATTTCTGCTTGTTGATCTTCACCTTGCCCAAGGGCGGCAGATTGAGGTCTTCTCCATTCGCGAGCGCCTCGGCCAGCACTGCAAGCACCGCATCAACCACGGGCTTCACGTTCTTCTTCTTGAGGTCGCCATGCTTGGCCACGCGATCCACGAGGATACGCTTCTTCAACTCACCGCCAGAAACCGACGTCGTGAATTCAGACACCACCGGAGTTACCGAAGCCGCTGCAGCGATCGCGTCCTCCGCCGCCGGAGCAGTCGGCGCCTTCTTGGCAGCGGGGCTCGGCTTTCTGGCCCCCGCTGATGCCCTTGCACCGGATTTCGAAGCAACAGATTTAGGTCTTGTTGTCGATTTTTCCATAATTGAAGCCCACTGTTTCCTATTTGAGAACAGAATAGCCTGCCTTGTTAATACTTTCCAGCAACGTCTTTGTTTCGAACCACTTTAGACCCACAAAAGAAAATCCCGGCACCAAGGTGCCGGGATCGTTCTAACTGGTACGAAGATCAGTGTGCCGTTGCGGCCGAAGCTTGCTCTGCTGCTTTGGCCTTCGCCGCCGCCGCGGCCTCTTCAGCCTCTTCATCCCATTCGATCGGTTCTGGTGCCCGAACCAAGGCGTGTTTCAACACTTCCGAGACGTGACTGACGGGAATGATCTCTAGCCCCTCTTTCACATTGTCCGGAATCTCCACCAGATCCTTGGCGTTCTCTTCTGGGATAAACACCGTTTTGATGCCCGCGCGCAGCGCTGCCAGCAGCTTCTCCTTGAGGCCGCCAATCGCCAGCGCATTACCCCGAAGCGTCACTTCGCCCGTCATGGCTATGTCTTTACGCACCGGAATCTGGGTCAACACCGAAACAATTGACGTCACCATCGCCAGACCAGCCGAGGGGCCATCCTTCGGCGTTGCGCCTTCGGGCACGTGCACGTGAATGTCCCACTTGTCGAACTTCGGCGGCTTCACACCAATCTGCGGCGCAATCGAACGGACGTAGGAGGACGCCGCATCAATCGACTCCTTCATCACGTCGCCCAACTTACCCGTTGTCTTCATCCGGCCCTTGCCGGGCAGGCGCAGGGCTTCGATGGAGAGGATATCCCCGCCTACCGAGGTCCAGGCGAGGCCCGTGACCACACCGATCTGGTCTTCCTTTTCGGCCAGACCGTAGCGGTATTTCTTCACGCCGAGGTACTGGTCGATGTTATCCGCATCAACAACCACCTTCTTCGTGCCGCCCTTGATGATCTCGGTCACGGCCTTCCGTGCAAGTTTCGCAATCTCGCGCTCAAGGCTCCGCACCCCTGCCTCGCGGGTGTAGCGGCGGATCATTTCGGTCAGCGCCGCGTCGGTGAGTTCAAACTCGCCCTTCCGCAGCCCATGCGCCTCTACTTGCTTATCAACGAGGTGCTGACGCGCGATCTCGCGCTTCTCGTCTTCGGTGTAACCCGCAAGGCTGATGATCTCCATGCGGTCCAGAAGCGGGCCGGGCATGTTGTAGCTGTTGGCGGTCGTCAGGAACATCACGTTCGAAAGATCGTATTCGACCTCCAGATAGTGGTCGACGAAAGTGCCGTTCTGTTCCGGATCGAGCACTTCAAGCAGAGCCGCAGCCGGATCACCGCGGAAGTCGTGACCCATCTTGTCGATCTCGTCGAGCAGGATCATCGGGTTCGTGGTTTTGGCCTTTTTCATCGCCTGGATGATCTTGCCGGGCATGGAGCCGATATAGGTCCGGCGATGGCCGCGGATTTCCGACTCGTCGCGCACACCACCCAGAGAAATCCGGATAAACTCGCGCCCAGTTGCCTTCGCCACTGATTTACCAAGCGAGGTCTTACCCACGCCGGGCGGGCCGACGAGGCAGAGGATCGGGCCTTTCAGCTTTGCCGAACGAGCCTGAACCGCCAGATACTCAACAATGCGCTCTTTCACCTTCTCAAGCCCGTAGTGATCGGCATCGAGAACCGCTTGCGCCTTGTTGAGGTCTTTCTTCACGCGGCTTTTCACGCCCCAAGGCAGCGAGAGCATCCAATCGAGGTAGTTCCGGACAACTGTCGCTTCCGCCGACATCGGAGACATCGACTTCAGCTTCTTGATCTCGGCTTCCGCCTTTTCCTTGGCTTCCTTGGAGAGCTTCGTGCTGGCCACGCGCTCTTCCAGTTCGGAAATCTCGTTGGAGTCTTCGCCGTCGCCAAGCTCCTTCTGGATCGCCTTCATCTGCTCGTTGAGGTAATATTCGCGTTGCGTCTTCTCCATCTGGGATTTGACGCGGGTTTTGATCTTCTTCTCTACCTGCAAGACAGACATTTCGCCCTGCATCTGGCCGTAGACCTTCTCCAGCCGCTCTGCGACCTCGAACGTCTCCAGAAGCTCCTGCTTCTGGGCCACATCAATACCGAGATGCCCCGAAACCAGATCCGCGAGTTTCGACGGATCGGTGCTTTCCGAAACGGCAACAAGCGCCTCTTCGGGGATGTTTTTCTTGATCTTCGCGTAGCGCTCGAATTCTTCGCCGACAGCGCGAACCAGCGCTTCAACAGCGGCTTCGTCGCCAGTGGTTTCTTCCAGATAGCTGGCCGTCGCCTCGAAGAATGGTTCCGCGCGCAGGAAGTCGTCGATCGACACGCGTGCCTGACCTTCGACAAGCACTTTCACCGTGCCATCCGGCAACTTCAAAAGTTGCAACACATTCGCCAGAACGCCCGTGCGGTAGATGCCATCAACGCCCGGATCATCAACGCTGGGATCGATTTGAGACGACAAGAGAATCTGCTTGTCATCCGCCATCACTTCTTCCAGCGCGCGCACAGATTTCTCGCGCCCTACAAAGAGCGGCACGATCATGTGAGGGAACACGACGATGTCGCGCAGCGGCAGCACTGGATAGGATGGGTTCAAAGGTTCTTTCATGCGCTTTTCCTGTCTGCGGCAAGCCTGCGAGCCCCGATTATCGGCAACTCTGCATCTTCCGTCCTTAGGCTATGTATTTGGGGCATTCCCTCCCCGGTTTCAACCGGATCAAGGCAACCCGTGGATCACATTGCTGGCTCCGGCCCGTAAGAACAAGCCCGACAATGTACGGCATTTGCACAAACCGATCCAATTCCTGCAGCGGTTGCAGGCACCAAGGCGAACATATGCCTCACGCCCACCGCTTTGCGGCGCGCGCCATGCGGGCCGCAAAGCGCCGCGCCGTCTCCAGATCACCCTCGGAAACCAGTTGTATTTTGTCGCGCACAGATGTGGCCGCAAGCCCGAGCCAAGCACCAGACTGGTTGATCCCCTCATTCGCCTTGTTCGCGGGCGCACCGATCTGGTCTTGCCCCACCCAGACCATCCCGTGTTGGGCCGCAAAGACCGTCAGTTGCATCAACGTCGACAGCTTGTCGCCGCCCGGAAACGTGGCCACGGTGAACCCGCCCGCCAGCTTGTCCACCCACGCTTGGCGTACCCAGATATCGCCTGTTTCATCCATGAAATGTTTGAAAGCCGCAGCCGCCGATCCCATGTAGGTCGGCGCACCGAAGAGGATTGCGTCCGCCTCCATCAAAGCGTCCCAGTCCTTCTTGAACATCACCTCGACTTCGATCAGCCGGGCGGCACAGCCCTCTGCCCCCAAAGTCGTTGCAATCTCCTCTGCCAGCTTGCGAGTGTGGCCACGGCCCGACGCATAGGCAATCGCGATATTCGGCATCAGCGCGCATCCTCTAGGATCATGGCGGAAGCCTTCTCAGCAATCATGATCGTCGGCGAATTCGTATTCCCGGACGTGATCCGCGGCATCACCGAGGCGTCGACAACACGCAAGCCACCCACGCCACGCAACCGCAAGCGCGCATCGAGCGGCGCGGCTTCGTCTGCCCCCATCCGCACCGTGCAGGTTGGGTGGAAAATCGTCGTGCCCACCTGCCCTGCCGCCACACGCAACTCCTCGTCGGTCTGCGATTGCGCGCCGGGCTTCAACTCTTCCGGTGCATAGCGCGCCATCTCCTGCTGCGCCATGACAAGGCGTGACTGCCGGATAGCCGCCACCGCCGTCGCGATATCGCCTTCGGTCGACAGATAATTCGGCGCAATCTTCGGCGCGGCCATAGGATCGGCCGAAGTGATTTTCACACTGCCCCGGCTTTCGGGGCGAAGATTACAGACCGAGGCCGTGATCGCCGGGAAATCATGCAACGGCTGCCCGAAGGCTTCCAATGAAAGCGGCTGAACATGGTATTGCAGATCGGGTGTGGCCAGATCAGGGCGCGAGCGCGAAAAAGCCCCCAGTTGCGACGGTGACATTGCCATCGGTCCGGAACGGAACAGCGCATATTCGGCTGCGATCTTCATTCTTCCGATCAGCGAATTCGACATGGTGTTGAGCGTTTTCGCCCCCTCCAACCGCCACGCACAGCGCAATTGCAGGTGATCTTGCAAGTTCCGCCCAACCTCCGCCTGCTCTGAAACCGTCGTAATGCCATGGCGCTGAAGCAGATCCCCCGGCCCAATGCCGGAGAGTTGCAAAATCTGCGGGCTATTGATCGCCCCTGCCGAGAGGATCACCTCCCCCGCGCAGCGTGCCACCTTCAGCGCTCCACCCTGCCGATACTCGACACCAACCGAGCGCCCCTCCTCAACGAGGATCCGCGTCGTGTGGGCCTTGGTCTCCACTTTCAGCGATTGCCCCGTCCGGGTCCGCAGGAAGGCCTTGGCGGTATTCATCCGCCAACCCCGGCGCTGGTTCACCTTGAAATATCCAACGCCCTCATTGTCACCGGAGTTGAAATCCTCGGTTAGAGGAATTCCCGCCGAAACCGCCGCCTTGCGCCAGTCATCCAGCAAATCCCAATGCAGGCGCTGGTTCTCCACGCGCCATTCGCCGCCCTCGCCGTGCAGATCCGACGCCCCGTCCACATAATCTTCGGACTTCTTGAACCACGGCAGAACATCGTCCCAACCCCAGCCTGCCAACCCAAGCTGCCGCCACCCGTCGTAATCGGCCGCCTGCCCCCGCATGTAGATCATGCCGTTGATCGACGAGCACCCACCAAGCAGCTTGCCGCGCGGATAGATCAGCGAGCGGCCATTCAATCCGGGGTCCTCTGCCGTTCTATACATCCAATCAGTGCGCGGATTGCCGATGCAGTAGAGGTAGCCCACCGGAATATGCACCCAATGGTAATTGTCCGATCCCCCGGCTTCGAGCAGCAGGACCTTCTTGTGCTGAGCCGAAAGCCGGTTCGCCAGAACGCAACCCGCCGAGCCCGCGCCAATTATGATGTAATCCCAATCCGCCATATCGCCCCCCGCCTTTTCCCACAGATTGTGGCAACGCGGCGGAATGTGCAATCACATCAAACAGGTAAAGCCGTGGTTTTGAACACTGTCCGCAAAGCAAAGGACGACTGCATCTGCGCGACACCCGGCAAGCGTGCAAGATGTTGGCGATGGATGCGCGCGAAATCCTCGGTATCTTCCGCCACCACTTTAAGAATATAATCCGCACTCCCGGCCATCAAATGGCATTCCA
>RFUP01000110.1 GCA_009922885.1 Paracoccaceae bacterium | reverse complement strand
TGCCTCGTGCGCCTGCCAAAAACTCGCGCCGTGGTGTTCTCGATCCACACCTTCGTCGTGAAACTAGAGAATGCAGGCCTGAAAGATCACGATTAATCAGCGCGTTATCGGTCGATCTTCGCGCCCATGATGGCCAGGGACTGCTGATAAACCGTGGCCGCGTTCCACTCTTTCAACACCGCGAAATTCGGCTCGCCCTGCTGATATCCGGCGCCCGGCCTCCAGCCTTTCTGGCGCAGGTAATTCGCGGTGGAGGTGAGCGCATCGGCGAAATTGTAGAAATCCACCCGTCCGTCGCCATTCCCATCCACGCCATAAGTCACTGCGTTTCCGGGCAGGAATTGCGTATGCCCCAACTCGCCATGCTTCGCACCCTTGGTGGCGGATGTGATCGAGCCCTGATCCACCAGTTTCAAAGCGCCAATCGCATGGGGCCGGAAAAACTCCGAACGGCGGCAATCGAAGGTCAGGGTCACGATGGCCGAAACCACGGGCGTATCCCCCATCCCCGAACCAAATCCGGTTTCCATCCCGTGGATCGCCACCAGCACCCCGGCCGGAACCCCAAAGCGCTGCTCCAGCCCCGCATAGAAGGCAGCATTCTGCGCCTTCTTCTTGCGTCCGATCGAAATGATTGCATCGGTGCCGCGCACCTGCATGAATTTCTCAAGCGTATATTTGAAGCTCTTCTGCCCGCGATCCGCACGGATCGTTGCATCGCTGTAGCGCGTGCCTGCCAAAGCCTCCAACCCGCGCGCCCCAACGCCTTGCGTCTTCGCATAGGCCGCGAATTCCTTTTTCCATGCATCAAACCCCGATGCTGTGTTGCTGCACCCAAGCGCCAAAGCCGGTCCCGCAGCCACCACAAAGCCCAATCCCATAACCACGCGACGTACTGAAAAACGGGCCATTTGCCCCCCCAACTCAATCAACTGGAAGGATATTGCGTGGCGGGGCCGTGAATGTCAAAGCCGTTCCCCTGCGGAAAACCGCAGGTGTTTCATAACAAAAAGGGCGCCCCGAGAGGCGCCCTTTCTCTGTTTCTGTCCGGCCGATCAGCAGGAGTAGTAGAACTTGTACTCGATCGGGTGCGGGCACATTTCGTAGGCTTGGTTTTCTTCGGCCTTGAGGTCGATATACGCCATCAGCTGTTCTTTGGTGAACACGTCGCCTGCGAGCAGGAAGTCCATGTCCTTCTGCAGCTCGTCGATCGCTTCACGGAGCGAACCGCAAACAGTCGGGATGCCTGCGAGCTCTTCTGCGGGCAGATCGTAGAGGTTCTTGTCCATGGCTTCGCCCGGATCGATCTTGTTCTTGATGCCGTCGAGGCCAGCCATCAGGAGCGCTGCGAAGCACAGGTAGGGGTTCGCCGAGGGATCGGGGAAGCGGGCTTCCACACGCTTTGCCTTGGGCGATTCAGTCCACGGAATACGAACGCAGCCAGAGCGGTTGCGTGCCGAGAAGGCGCGCAGAACGGGCGCTTCGTAACCCGGAACCAGACGCTTGTAGGAGTTGGTCGAGGGGTTGGTCAGGGCGTTCAGCGCTTTCGCGTGCTTCAGGATACCGCCGATGAAGTAGAGCGCTTCCTGCGAGAGGTCTGCGTACTTGTCGCCAGCGAAGAGCGGCTTGCCGTCCTTCCAGATCGACATGTTCACGTGCATACCCGAACCGTTGTCGCCCGCCATCGGCTTCGGCATGAAGGTTACGGTTTTGCCGTAAGCGTGCGCCACGTTGTGGATCACGTACTTGTATTTCTGGATGTTGTCGGCTTGCTCGGTGAGACCGCCGAAAATCATGCCCAGTTCGTGCTGGCAAGTCGCCACTTCGTGGTGGTGCTTGTCAACCTTGATGCCCATGCGCTTCATGGTCGAGAGCATTTCGGAACGGATGTCCTGTGCTTCGTCCATCGGGTTCACTGGGAAGTAGCCACCCTTGTGGCCCGGGCGATGGCCAACGTTGCCATGCTCGATTTCCGCGTCGGTGTTCCAGGCTGCGTGCTCTGCGTCGATCGAGTACGAAACCTTGTTCGGAGCAACCGAGTAACGCACGTCGTCGAAGAGGAAGAATTCAGCTTCCGGGCCGAAGAAGGCCGCGTCACCGATACCCGACGACTTCAGGTAGGCTTCTGCTTTCTTCGCGATCTGGCGCGGGCAGCGGTCATAGGCTTCGCCAGTGTCGGGTTCAACCACGTCGCAATGAATCGCGATGGTCTTTTCCGCATAGAAGGGGTCCACGTAGGCCGAGGAGGCGTCGGGCATGAGTTTCATGTCCGAAGCTTCGATCGACTTCCAGCCCGCTATCGACGAGCCGTCGAACATGAAGCCTTCTTCGATGAAGTCTTCGTCGACGAGATCAGCCACCACGGTCACGTGCTGCAGCTTGCCGCGCGGATCGGTGAAGCGGATGTCGACGTATTCGACGTCCTCATCCTTGATCATTTTAATGAGGTCTTTTGCCTTCATTCTCTTAGTCCTCTCAGGCTAGAATGGCGGAATTAGATCGCGTCCGAGCCGGACTCGCCGGTGCGGATGCGGATGGCTTGTTCAACGGGGCTGACAAAAATCTTGCCATCGCCGATTTTCTCGGTGCGGGCCGCTTCGATAATCGCTTCGACGGCCGCTTCGACCTGGTCATCGTCGATCACCAGTTCGATTTTCACCTTGGGAAGGAAATCCACGACGTATTCCGCGCCGCGGTAAAGCTCGGTGTGGCCTTTCTGGCGTCCGAAGCCTTTAACTTCGATCACGCTCAGGCCCTGAACGCCGGCATCCTGCAGCGCCTCTTTCACTTCGTCGAGCTTGAAGGGCTTGATGATCGCTTCGATCTTCTTCATGGGCAGGCTCCTCGTTCCTAAGTCGGCCCCGTCAGACCACTTCCCGCGCCCGGCCTCAATTGGCTAAGGTTTCGGGAGGCACTCACACCGCGCGGATTTCTAAGGTGTGCCTAAATTTTGTGCAACATGGATTCAGAATAGGCGAAATAAAAACTCTAGGTTTGGGAGTTGCTTAAGAAATGTCCGAAATTCTCACCGGAGCCGAGATGCGGGCGCTCGAAAACCACGCCATTGAGTCGCGGCAGGTCTCGGGTCTTGGGCTGATGGAGCGGGCTGGGGAAGGCGTGGTGGAGGCGATCCTTGCGCAGTTCGCCACACCGCAATGCGCCGCCATTCTCTGCGGTCCGGGCAATAATGGCGGCGACGGCTTCGTGATCGCCCGCCTCCTATATGCGCGGGGCTGGGTGGTGCATGTCTTCTTTCTCGGTTCGCCTGAGCGTCTTCCGCCTGACGCCCGTGCAAACCTCCTCCGTTGGGCTGAATGCGGCCCTGTGATGCCCTATACCGCCGAAAACCTCCTCGCCACTGCCGCTGCGGCCAAAGCCAAGGGTGCCCAAGAATGGATCATCGTCGACGCCCTTTTCGGCATCGGCCAGCGCGCCCCGCTCGATGAGGCCCTCGCGCCTCTGAACGCCTTGATCGACGCCACTTTCAGTGAAAACCTCGGCCCCGCGCCGATTGTCGTCTCGGTCGATCTCCCCACGGGTTACAATACCGATACAGGCGAAACTCTGGCCAAACGCCCCGCGCCCTCAGACCTCATCGTCACCTTCCACAGCGCCAAGCCATTGCATCGCATGCCCCATTTGGCGGATGTTCCTTTGGTCATCGTCGATATCGGTCTCTAGGAACGCCCCGCCATGCCCACCCAAGACCCCCGTAAAATCGCGCCCGAAAGCCACTGGCCCGACCTCCTGCGCAAAACGCCCGACGGCCATAAGTTCCGCCATGGTCACGCGCTTGTGGTGTCCGGTGGGGCAGGGCGCACAGGCGCGGCGCGCTTGGCCGCACGCGGCGCATTGCGCGTGGGGGCAGGGCTCGTCACGCTCGGTGTGCCACCTGCCGCCCAACTCGAAGCCGCCAGCCAGCTCACCGCCATCATGCTCACTCGCCTCCACGATGCCCGTGCGTTGGAGGCCGCTCTCCATGACGACCGCCTCACCGCGCTCTGCATCGGCCCCGCCCTCGGCCTGCAAGAGCGCGAAGCCGCCCTTGTCGCCACTGCGCTTGCAAGCCGCCGCCCCACTGTGATCGACGCCGACGCGCTCACCCTCATCGCCGCCCATCCTGTGCTGTTTTCCGCCTTGCACGGGGCTTGCGTCCTCACGCCGCACCACGGCGAATTCGCGCGGCTCTTCCCCGAGCTGGCCCGCGAAGCCAGCGCGAACCTTGCCACGAAATGCGAGGCAACGCGGCAAGCGGCGCAGCGTTCGGGCTGCATCATTCTCTATAAAGGCGCTGAAACCATCATCGCCACGCCCGAGGGTCAAACGGCGATCCATTCCGCCACGGGCAGCCACGCCGCACCTTGGTTGGCCACAGCCGGTTCCGGCGATGTGCTGGCGGGCATGATCACAGGCCTTCTGGCGCGCGGGCTCATGCCATTCGACGCCGCCTGCATCGGCACATGGCTCCACGCCGAAGCGGCCCGCCAGTTCGGCCCCGGCCTGATCGCGGAAGATCTGCCCGAAACCCTGCCATCGGTGTTCCGCTCTCTTGGCCTCTAAAGCATTTCGAGAAAAAGTTGATAGACTTTTTCGGTTAAGAAATGCGTGAAATCAAAAGCTTAAAACGTTTTTGCTGTTTCAACATTAATGTGAAACGCTTTAGGCCACGCAGGTTGCGCGAAAAAAGAAAACCCCCGCCAGCGCTAGGTCCTGCGCTGGCGGGGGTTTTCACGAGGTATATCAGGCTGCGTTCGCGTAAATGTCCGTCGAAACGTAGCTCGCAACTTCCAAACAGTCTGCGTAGATCACGTGCTCGCGGTCGAATTCGATTTCGTAGAAGGTGATTTCCACGTTCTGATGCAGTGTGACGAATTCGCCATCCACCAGCTTCGACGCGGGGATCATCGCCTGCTTCTGGCCATAGAGGGCTTCAGCGCGCCAGTCACGGATCAGGATCTTCTGACCTGCGGGCACAACCACATCACGGTCGGGGCGGGTATGGCCCAGCGAACCTGCGAGGATTGCTACGGCATCGCACACCATCTTGCGCGGGCGGATTGCCTTCACCACAGCCATACCGGTGTCGCGGGTGACAACGCGGTCGCCGGGGGAAAGGAATTGAACGGGCATCTCGCCTTCGAGCGTCATGATGACGGCACCAGCGACGAGACCGGAGACTTCATGAATATCGCGCACGGCATCTTTGCCGAAGCGCCCGACCGATTTCGGTTCCATGGGCGTAGTTCCTGTTTTTTGACCTGCTTCGTTTTTTGCAGCAGAATATGGCAACATTTGGTAAATGTCGCGCCCTTTTTGCGCGAGTGCAGGGTCAATTTATGTCCGATTTCTGGATACATCCCCCGAGAGGAGTCGGGAAAAGGGCGTCCGTATCTAGAAAAGACACATGGGATTGTTCGCAAAACCAAAGGATATATTTTGGTATATATTGGATCTAAGCGCTAAAGCGGCGCAGACGCGTAGCCGTTAAATATGCCACGGATTTGACACATTCTTGAGCGGCCTGCCGCATTTGGCCCAAATTCCTCTTTGCACCCGCTTCCGTCCTCCCGCCAAAGCTGCCCCACCCGAGTCGCCGAGCCGCTCTTGCGATGTGCGCCGCGCTCCGGTATCGACGGGCCGAGAGGCTTTGGCTGGCACTGTCCGGCCGCCTGTGCGGGTGTGGCGAAATGGTAGACGCACCAGATTTAGGTTCTGGCGCCGCAAGGCGTGGGGGTTCAAGTCCCTTCACCCGCACCACCTCTCCCTTCCCCCTTGCAGAGGGGGCCTTCCCTCTCTAGAAGGTCGCGGATTCCCATGCGCGGATTCCGTGAAACGGGCGCGTCAACCGATGCGCGACAAAAGACAAGGACGACACAGATGCAGGTCACCGAGACCCTGAAAGAAGGCCTCAAGCGCGGCTACGAAATCACCGTCAGCAACGCCGAACTCGAAGCCAAGGTTAACGCCAAGCTCGAAGAAGCGCGTCCTGAAGTCGAAATGAAAGGCTTCCGCAAGGGCAAGGTTCCGATGTCGCTCCTGAAGAAGCAATTCGGCCAGCGCCTGATGGGCGAAGCCATGCAGGAAGCCATCGACGGTGCGATGAACGAGCACTTCGAAGCCTCCGGCGAGCGCCCCGCGCTGCAGCCCCAGATCACCATGAAAGACGGTGAGAACTGGAAAGAAGGCGATGATGTCGTGATCGTCGTGGCCTACGAAGCCCTCCCGGAAATCCCGGAACTCGACGTCTCCGGCGTCGCCCTCGAGCGCATGGTCGTCAAAGCCGACGACGCAGCGATCGACGAAGCCCTCGCCTCGCTCGCAGAAACCGCACAGAACTTCGCAGACCGCAAGAAGGGCACCAAAGCCAAGGACGGCGATCAAGTCGTGTTCGACTTCGTCGGTAAAGTCGACGGCGAAGCCTTCGACGGTGGCTCCGCCGAAGACTACCCGCTGGTGCTCGGCTCCGGCGCCTTCATCCCCGGCTTCGAGGATCAACTCGTCGGCGTGAAAGCGGGCGAAGAGAAGACCATCACCGTGACCTTCCCGGAAAACTACGGCGCAGATAACCTCGCCGGTAAGGAAGCCACCTTCGACTGCACCGTGAAAGCCGTTAAAGAGCCGAAGCCCGCAGAAGTTGACGATGAACTCGCCAAGAAGTTCGGTGCCGAAGACCTCGCAGGCCTCAAGGGCCAGATCGCCGAGCGTCTCGAGTCCGAATACAAAGGCGCAGCCCGCGCCGTGCTGAAGCGCGCGCTTCTCGACAAGCTCGACACCCTGGTCTCCTTCGACCTGCCGCCCTCCCTCGTGGACGCGGAAGCCGGCCAGATCGCCCACCAGCTCTGGCACGAAGAGAACCCCGAGGTGCATGACCACAACCACGGCAACATCGAAACCACCGACGAGCACAAGAAGCTCGCCGAGCGCCGCGTGCGCCTCGGCCTTCTCCTCGCCGAAGTGGGCCGCAAAGCCGACGTGCAGGTCTCTGACGCCGAGTTCACCCAAGCCGTGCTGAACCAGGCCCGCCAGTATCCGGGTCAGGAACGCCAGTTCTTCGAATTCGTGCAGCAGAACCAGCAGATGCAGCAGCAGCTGCGCGCCCCGATCTTCGAAGAGAAGGTTGTCGACCACATCCTCGAACAGGCCAAAGTGTCCGAAAAGGACGTGTCGAAGGAAGACCTGCAGAAAGCTGTGGAAGCGCTCGACGCTGAATAATCTCCCACCTCCGGTTGG
>RFUP01000109.1 GCA_009922885.1 Paracoccaceae bacterium | reverse complement strand
GTCGCTCTGCCCCTCGGGCGCGATCCTTTATGACGCACCGCCTGTCGACACCACGCTGGCGCGCATGCGGGTGATGGCGGAAGCTTTCGCCGAAGCAGGTGGCACCGCGCCGCGCCTTCTGGTGCACGACGAGGAGCATGGGGCTGAGATGATCTCGCTCGCCGCCCGTTTCTCGCGGGGCTTGCCGGTGGATGTGATCCCCTTGGCATTGCCTGCGCTCACCGTCTTTGGCCATGCAGAAGCTCTGGCGGCTTTGGCCATGGGCTATGCGGCGGTGGATCTCTTGGTGTCGCCGAAAACCGAGCGGGACCCTCTGGAGCGGGAAGCCGCCCTCGCAAAAGCCATGGGAGCGGAAGGCAAGTTGCGCCTCTTGGATCCAGCGGAGCCAGACGCGCTTTGCGATGCGCTTTACGGCGCCTCTGTGCCGGCAGCCATTGCCGAACCGATCCTACCCATGGGCGGGCGGCGGCAAGTGGCGCGGCTTTCGGCCAAGGCGCTGCTGCCGGAGGCCGATGGCCCGATCAAACTGCCGCAAGGTGCGCCCTACGGTGCCGTCTTGGTCAATACCGATAGCTGCACGCTTTGCCTGTCTTGCGTTTCGCTCTGCCCTTCCGGCGCGCTTCTGGACAATCCCGACCGCCCCGAGTTGCGCTTTCAGGAAGACGCCTGCTTGCAATGTGGCGTATGCGCCAAGGCCTGCCCGGAGAAAGCGATCACGCTGGAGCCGCAATTCGACCCGACGGATAACGCGCTCAAGCAACGCGTGCTCAATGAGGAAGAACCCTTCTGCTGCGTCGAATGCGGGGCCGCGTTCGGGGTGAAATCGACCATCGAGCGCATTCTCGACAAGCTCGCGGGGAAGCATTCCATGTTCCTCAACGAAGGCGCAGGGCGCTTGATCCAGATGTGCGACGATTGCCGCGTGAAATCGCAATTCCACGGCAGCGGCAACCCCTTCACCATTGGCGACCGTCCAAAGCCGCGCACGACGGACGACTACCTCTCGAAGCGCCGGGATCATTGATGCATTCTGCGGGTCACAAGCCTAAGGTTTTATCGGGCCTCGACGTCTTTGCCGAGTTCGGCGGGGGCGAGGCTGGCTGCATAGGCTTGAACGTCCTCCATTTCGGCTTCGCTGATGACGATCGGGATCATCGAGGGTGGGCGCGACGGATCGAACGGCGGCGACAGACCTTCGACCCGCAGGAACGCAGGATGGGGATTAAGCGCGAAAAAGGCCGCGAAGCGTTGGTCCCAATCGGGCAAGGCGCGCAAGGCCATGAACGAGGGCGTGGACGCGATGTTCGAGCGGTCGCCCGGCGCGACCGTATGGCAGCGTGTGCAATGCACCTCGGCCACCGCGAGGCCCTTCGCGATATCGCCTTCGAACATGATCGGCTCGGCCACGGGGGCAGCAACAATCGCTGTGAAAGCCGCCCCACTGGAAGGCACGAAACCGGTCACGGCGGACTGGCCTGCCGTGGATTGGAGCCAGTCAAGAAAGGCCCGCGCATCGGCGTCTTCGGTCACAAGCGCCAAAGCGTAAGCCACATCGCCTCGCGCGAACACGGGGATACCTTCTGGGCCGAGCATGGCATCAGGCGCCTCCGGCGTGATGTCCGCGCGGCGGGAGGTTTTCAAACTGAAACGGGGCAGCACATGGGCCATCAATCCGCTGTCTACAAGTTCATCGGGAACAGCGAGACGAAATGCACGATCATCCGATTGGGCACTGGCCGAAGTGCCCAGAGCGAACCAGATAGAGATAATGAAAAGAAGGGCGCGACGCATGAGGGTTACCTCCCTAGTGTAGGGTAGAAACCGGAATGGCTGCGGTCAAACAATTCGGGAGAAAGCAAGATGGACGACGAATTCAACATGTCGCTACGGAAGTTCCTCAAGCAGGTTGGCGTGACCTCGCAGCAGGCTATCGAGGATGCCATCCGCTCCGCAGGTGCGGCGGCACATGGAAAGCAATTGAACGTGAAAATGGTTCTGACCATCGACGAGATCGGCATGACCCACACCGTTGACGGCAAGATCAAGGGCCCCGCAGCATGAGCCTCACGCGAGACGCCGTACTCGACGTTCTAAAGGGCGTCACCGATCCTATGAGCGGCAAGGACATCGTGTCTGCCGGCTTAGTGCGCGCACTCAATGTAGATGCGGATTCTGTTCGCTTCGTCATGGAAATCGATCCCGCTCACGCCAAGAAACTGGAACCTGCCCGTGCGGCTGCCGAGGCCGCGCTGAAGGCGATGCCCGGGGTGGCAAAAGTGTCCGTCGCCATGACAGCGCACGCGGGCGCACCGCCGCCCCCAAGCCTCAAGGGCGATGCCCACGGGCACGGGCACTCGCATGCAAAGCCTCAGGGTCCGGAACATATCCCCGGAGTGAAGCATGTGATCGCGGTGGCCTCAGGCAAAGGCGGCGTCGGGAAATCCACGGTCTCCGCCAATCTCGCCGCAGCTTTCGCAGCAGAAGGCAAGCGCGTCGGCTTGCTTGATGCCGACGTTTACGGGCCATCACAGCCCCGTATGCTTGGCGTCTCGGGCCGCCCGGCAAGCCCAGATGGCAAGACCATCCTGCCTTTGCGTAATCACGGCGTCACGCTCATGTCTCTCGGGCTTCTGACGCAGGAGGACGAAGCCGTGGTCTGGCGCGGGCCGATGCTGATGGGGGCGCTGCAACAGATGCTGTTCCAAGTGCAATGGGGCGCGCTTGACGTGTTGATCGTCGATCTGCCCCCCGGCACCGGCGATGTGCAAATGACGCTTTGCCAAAAGGCTGTCGTGGATGGCGCAATCGTTGTGTCCACCCCGCAAGACATCGCCCTGCTCGATGCCCGCAAGGGGATCGATATGTTCAAGAAACTGGGCACCAAGATCTTCGGTCTGATCGAGAATATGTCGACGCATATCTGCTCGAACTGCGGCCATGAAGAACACATCTTCGGCCATGGTGGTGTGGCGCGGGAAGCCGAGAAGCTGGGCGTGCCACTCTTGGCGGAAATCCCCCTGCATCTCGACATCCGCACGGCTGCCGATGGCGGTGCACCTATCGTGGTTTCCAAACCTCAAAGCGCGCAGGCCAAGGCGTTCCGTGATCTCGCAAAACGACTGATTGCCGAAGGTGTGGCATGACTGAGCAACCCGTTTTTCCACCACTTCTCAAAGGCTTGGCGGCAGGTCCAGCCAATCCCGTGCCGATCGCGATCGCACAGGCGGAGCGCGGTGTGGAGGCGGGTTTGCTGGTTTGGTCGCAGACCGAAGAGCGGCTCCGCGCCGCTTTGGTTCTGGCCCCTGATACGCCACTGGAACAGGCAATGGCAGGCCTCGTGGCCTGTGCCGTGGGGATGCAAAACGCGCTCGGCGTGTTGGCTCCGCCGGAAACCGCGCTGCATATCGACTGGACCGGTGATCTTCTGCTGAACGGCGCCCATGTGGGCGGTTTGCGTGCCATCGCGCCGGAGACGAAACCGCAGGACGTTCCCCTATGGATGGTTGTTGCGCTTGATCTGACCGTCGCATTGCCTGACAGCCTTGAACCCGGCCAAACACCAGATTGGACCGCTCTTGATCAGGAAGGATGCGGCGAGGTTGAACCTATCGCACTGCTGGAAAGCTGGGCGCGGCATTCGCTTTTGTGGCTCAACGAGGTCGACGAACCACAAGGGCGGGCGAAACTATACCGCGAATGGAAGGGCCTTGTCTGGAAACTCGGTCAGGACGTCACTGTGCGGCTCCCAAAAGCAGTTCTTTCGGGCACCTTCCTCGGTGTCGATGAGAATTTCGGAATGATCCTCAAGACCGGGGCCACCACCGAACTTCTTCCCCTCACCCGCCTCTTGGAAAGGGAATAATATGCTTCTCGCCCGCGCAATCCACTTCGACGAGAGCGACACTTTCGTTTTCAGCAGCCCCGCCCGCACGGGTGAATGGGCGATTTCGGGAGGCTTCGAATTCTCGAACTGGGGTGAAGGCGATCTGGTTGGCAAAGCACGACAAGCCTTTGCGAACGGCTGGCTCGGGGTGGAAACCTTCGGACGCGTCACGTTCGTTGCCGTAACACGGATCGAACCTTCGGAGTTCGAATGGCTCAAAGAACGCCTCGCCCAGCACTTTGTGGGGGTGTACGGCGCACCTTCGTTAGAAGCCGCTTTGCCCGTGGCCGAAGAAGAGTTGCGCCACATGGCGGAACTTTGCGAGGATCACGCCCCGAACACGGTTCTGACTGTTTTGCGCGAATTGACCGACGCAGGCGTAAAGGAGCAGTTCCGCTTCCTCGAACCGTCAGAGGCGGGGCTGGAGCAATTCGCAATCCACGCGGTTCCAGACGAATAAGAAGGGGCGCCAGAGCACCCCTTCTTTCGCGTTTGAACAAGCCTCAGTTGGCCGTCGCGTTGAACACGAACAACTGTTGGCCGTCGATTTTGTAGCCTTCGATCAGCTCTTTGGCACGCGGCGATACGAGCCACTCTTCGAGCTTCGCGGCGGCGTCCGCTTTCACATGCGCATGTTTGGCGGGGTTCACGGGCAGGTAGGCGTATTGATTGAAGAGCGCCGGATCGCCTTCGAAGGCAATCGCCAGATCAGCCTTATTGGCGAAGTTCAGCCAGCTTGCGCGGTCCGCAAGGATGTAAGCATTCATGCCTGCCGCGGTGTTCAAAGCCGCGCCCATGCCTTGGCCAACCGCCGCATACCATTCGCCCTCTGCCGCTACTTCTGCCTTCTTCCAGAGCGCCAGTTCCATCTTGTGGGTGCCGCTATCATCACCACGGCTCACGAATTTCGCTTGAGCAGCCGCAATGGCCTTCAGCGCATCTGTGGCCGTCGTTGCGGCTTTGGCTCCGGCCGGGTCCGCTGCGGGGCCGATGATGATGAAGTCGTTATACATGATCTCGCGACGATGAGTGCCGTTGCCTTCTCCGAGCCACTTTTCTTCGGCCTTCTTGGAATGCACGAGCACGGCATCCACATCGCCATTCGCCCCCAGCTCAAGCGCTTGGCCGGTGCCCACGATCAACAGCTGCACGGTGAGGCCGATATCTTTCTCGATTTCGGGCAGCAGCACTTCCGCCAAACCGGAGTTCGCGAAAGATGTCGTAACCGACATCTTGAATTCTTCTGCAGAGGCGAAAGACCCCGCCACGGCCAGAGCGGCAGCCAAGATCAGCGATTTAAATTTCATGGCAACAAGTCTCCTCTAAGATAAGAGCGCGCAGTGTCTGATTGCGGCTCTGAAAAAAACTGGCCTTTGGGTGTGGTTTCCCTGAGCTGGCCTGCATGCAGAAACCAGATCTCATCGCCAAGCCTGCGTGCTTGCCCGAGGTCATGCGTCGACATCACGATGCGGGTGCCTTCGGCGCGCACAGCCAACAGGATTTCTTCGATATCGCGCGTTGCGCGGCCATCCAGATTGGCGCAGGGCTCATCAAGGAAGAGAAGGTCCGGCTCCAGAATGAGCGCACGAGCCAAGGCGAGTTTCTGCTTCTCGCCACCGGAAAGCACCATGCCGTGCTGATCCAGAACTCTTGTCAGGCCGACGCGCGCCGCGAACGCCTCTGCACGGTCGCGGGCTTCGGCCCGTTTCACGCCCCGCAAAGTGAGCGGATAGGCAATGTTATCAAGAACGGAACGGCGCAGAATTGTCGGGCTTTGGAAAACGAATGCCTGACGCAGGCGCGCATCTTCAGCGCCAACATTCCATTGCAAAGTGCCCGTATTCGGGCGCTCCACCCCATGCATGGTTTTCAGAAGCGTGGTCTTCCCAGAGCCGTTCGGACCAAGCAGGATAGAAATACCCTCGTCTGCAAGCTGTAGTGTAATCGGCCCGAGAATGGTCTTGCCGCCACGGCGGACAGAGACATTCTCCATCTTCAGAGGAAGCAACGGGGTCACCATCTGCTCCCCCTTTCGGTGCGCGAGAGCATGTGCACCCCGAGATTTACGATAATCGCAAGTCCGATCAGGATGAAGCCCAGCGCCAGCGCCATTCCGAACTCGCCCTTACCGGTTTCCAGAGCAATCGCAGTCGTTAGAACACGGGTCGCATGGTCGATATTGCCACCCACGATCATGATGGCGCCAACTTCACCGATCGCGCGCCCGAACCCTGCCAAAGACGCCGTGAGAAGGGCGCGGCGACCATCCATGATGAGTGTCGCAATGCGCTGACGGCGCGTGGCGTTCAGGGAAATCAGGAGGTCATGATAGTCTGCCCAAAGCTCGCGGATCGCCTGATGAGAAATCGACACGATGATCGGGGTGATGATGATCACCTGCGCAATGATCATGGCCGTTGGCGTGAAGAGAAGCCCGAGCACACCGAACGGGCCGGAGCGCGATAGCAGCACATAGACAAAAAGTCCGACCACAACGGGGGGCAATCCCATCAATGCATTAATGATTGCAATCACCACGCGGCGGAACCGGAAGCGGTTCACGACAAGCCAAGCTCCGAGTGGAAGCCCGATGGCGGATGCGATCAGCGTGGCCGTAATGGTAACGCGAAGCGACAGAAGCGTGATTTCCATCAGGTCAGGATCAAACCCGACGATGAGCATCGCCGCTTGTGTTAGCCCTTCCCAGATTTTCTCCATCGTCCCCGTCCGTTTGTCCGGCTCTATTCTCGCTGTTCTAGCGCGTTAGCACTAATGGAGAAGGGTGCGAAATGGACATTATGGGGGTCAATGGCGGCGAAATGTGGACATTTTGTCCATTCACGCTTGCGCTGCTTTGCACCACGCCAGAATGCTCGCCAAATCCGCCGCGATCTCTTCGCCCATCCCCTCCGCAAAGGCCTGAAACGCCGCGATATTGCCGCGGCTAACGGAGGTCAAAACCGGGATGTCTTGCACCAGAGCTTCACCGATCAAGGGTCGAAAGCCTTTTCCATCGATCTCGGATTTTCCAAATTTGTTCACGATGCAAAGCCACGGACTTTTCGCCAACGCCGCCTCAGCCATTCCCACGGCCGTTTCCAAAGCCGCTGGATCGAGTCTGCATCCCTTTGAAAAAGCGCCAAGATTCTGGCTGATCCGCACCACTTCCTTCATCGAGAGCACGTGCAAATCCATATCGCATTTATGCGCGGGAGCAGCTTCGGAGTTGGATTGCACGGCACCTGCCAAAGGCCAGCCTTCGGCCTGCAATTGCTCAGCGACAGAAAAAAGCAGTCGATCCGCTTCCCCTTGGCCTTCGGCAACTAAATAGCCCAGCATGTCTATTTCCTCCGCAGGCGAGCCCTGCCCCCTTGTCT